>JBQDJW010000502.1:0-3142 GCA_052086425.1 Pseudoclavibacter sp.
GTTGTGACTAGCTCGAGCTCGTCGCGTCTGAGACCTCGGAACGGTCCTCCGGAGGCCGTGAGCACGAGCCTGGCGACCTCGTGGCTCGCTCCGGCGGTGAGCGCCTGCGCGATCGCGGAGTGCTCGGAGTCGACCGCAACGATCTGGCCCGGGCGCGCGACCCGTCGCACGAGGTCGGCCCCGACGATGAGAGATTCCTTGTTTGCGAGGGCGAGCTCTCGGCCCTCCTCGAGTGCGGCGAGCGTCGGGCCGAGCCCCACCGAGCCGGTGATGCCGTAGAGCACGACGTCGGCGGGCACTTCCCGCACCAGGCGTTCCGCGTCCGTCGCGCCTAGGGCGGTCCGATCCGCCGGGACGACGAACTCCCGGGCCTGTGCCGCGAGGGCATCGGCCTGACGACCGGCCGCGAGTCCGGCGACGGTATAGCGATCCGGATGCGCGCGAATCACGTCGAGCGCCTGCCGCCCGATCGATCCGGTCGATCCAAGAACGAGCACGCGCCGCATGTTGCCTCCCGGACGCCCAACGTGGGCGAGTCAGGCCAAGCGTAGACTTGTGCGCCTATGTCTGAGACGTTCGCCGCCAGCAGCGCCGCAGAGCTCGCCGTCGTCGAGCGAAGCGGCTTCATCGAATCCCGCCACATCGGCTCCGCCGCTGTGGTCTCGGCCGAGGGCGCGCTCCTCGCCGCGATCGGCGACGTCGAGGCGCCGATCTTCCCGAGATCGACGCTGAAGCCGTTTCAGGCGCTCGCGGCGCTTTCGGCGGGCGCCGACCTGCAGGACGACCGGCTCGCGATCGCTCAGGCCTCGCACGTCGGTACCCCCGCGCACGTCGCGCTCGTTCGCGAGATCCTGCAGCGGGCCGCGTTGACCGATCACGCCCTCATGTGCCCGCCGGCCTGGCCGCTCGATCGCGCTTCGCGCGACGCGCTCGTGCGCGCAGGCGAGTCGTCTGCACCGGTGTTCATGGAGTGCAGCGGCAAGCACGCCGCATTCGCGGCCGCCTGCGCCGCCCAGGGGTGGCCGCTCGATGGCGTTCTCGACCCGGAGCATCCGATGCAGGCGCTCGTGCGCGACACGATCGAGCGTCTCACGAGTGCGCGGCCGGCGTCGGTCGGCGTCGACGGCTGCGGCGCGCCCGTGTTCGCGCTACCACTCCTCGCCCTCGCTCGGGGCGTCAGCCGGATGCGCACGTCGAATGCGTCGTCGCCGTTCCCGCTCTTTCGCAACGCGGCGGCCGTCATGACCGCGGCGCTCACGCACGGGTGGGCGATCGACGGAAGCTCGCGACCCAACGCCATCGTGATCGACGAGCTCGGCACTTTTGCCAAGTCGGGGGCAGAGGGTGTGCTGACCATGGCGGCGCCGAACGGCACGACCGTGGCCGTCAAGGTGCTCGACGGTTCGAGCCGCGCGACGATGCTTGTCGCCCTCCAGCTTCTCATCGCCGTCGACGCGCTCGAGCTCGAGGCCGTGCAGCGCATCATGCCGCGGCTCGGACTCGAGGTGTTCGGGAATGGCTCACCGGTCGGCGCAATCCGCATCGGGGCGGACGTTCCGACGCGCATCGCGGTCGACGCGTAGTCGCCGGGACGTTCACTGAGCCCAGACCTCAACTCCGCCGATCTCGTCTCCGTCGCGCGGCGGCTTTGCGGGGGCGCTCAGCCTCCGCAGCCGATCGAGGCGGGCAATCGCCGCGGGCTCAGAGTCCTCGGCGAGCGGTTCGAGCGCGTGCTCGAGTTGTTCGCGCGCCGCGGCTGCATCGAGCTCGACGCCGATCGCGACGAGCGTGTTCTCCTCGATGGCGCCGCGAGAGGTCCGCGCGTGCACGCCGCTGCCCGCGACATTGACGTCGAACGAGCGGATGTGCGTTCCCCGGCGAACGTGGACGGTGCCCTTGAGACGGTACGCGCCCGGCGGCGGGTCGAGCAGCAGGTCGACCACCCGGCCCGCTTCGACTGTTCCGGGGCGCGCGACGGTCACGGCCTCGGCGTGCGCGTGTTGACCGTGCGGTTCGCCGGCGGCCGCCGCCTCGCGAATCGCGTCATCGAGGAGCTCGCGAATGGGCAGCTGGTCATCGGCCTCGGCTTCTCCTGCGGCGTCGAAGAGGAGGGCGGGGTCGACGCGTCCGTCGATGGCGCCGATCACGTGCGCGTTCGGGTTGCGCTCGTGGACGCGATCGCGGATGCGCGCGATGGTCGTCTCTCGCTGTCCGTCGTCGAGGCGGTCGAGCTTGTTGATGACCACGAGCGTGGCCGCGGCGTAGCGCAGGGGCGCGAGCGCGTATCGATCGACGGTGGCGAAGTGCTCGGCGGCGTCGACGATGTCGACGAGTCCGCCGAACCGGGCGCGCCGCACTCCGCTGCGGCGGACGAGCGTCTGCACGGCGACGGGGTCCGCGATGCCGCTCGCTTCGATGAGGATGGCGTCGAGCGCGAGCCGCGGCGCCGCGAGTCGGTCGATCGCAGACGCGAGCCCGCCCGCGTCGGTGAGGCAGCAGATGCAGCCGCCTGAGATCGACGCCGCTTCATCGATCTGACCGGTGACGAAGCCTGCGTCGATGTTGACCGCACCGAAATCATTGACGATCGCGCCGATCCTGGCGCTCGGCGCGCGGAGGAGGTGGTTGAGCAGCGTCGTCTTGCCTGACCCCAGGTATCCGGTGATCGCGATGACGGGAACCGTCGTGTGCACCGCCTCGTCCTCCCTCGTCAAGTGCAAAACCCTACTCGTGCGGCAGGGGCCAGGCGAACCGGTGCATCGCCCCGCGCGAGTCCCGCAGCAGGACATCTCTTGCCGGGTCGACGACCGGCGGCGGCAGGGGTTCGCCGGGAAGCAGCGAGCGCATGGTTCCTGGCGGAACGTCGTCGAGAATCACGTCCGTGCTCCGCGCGAACTGTCCGAGCGCTCCGAACGACTGCTGCCACAGCTCGGGCTCGCCGATGGTGACGACGCGTCGCCGCCCCGCGTCTTCCCGACGGTCGCGCGAGTCGGATGTGCGCCGAGTCGCACCGCCCTCGATCGGCACCGCGACGGACGGTAGGTGCTGGGGTGTGCCTGCACCCGCGCGAGGAACTGACTCGACGGCGAACCCTGCCGCCGACACCTGTGCCGCCCGGATCAGGGGCCGGCGCGTCACGATC
>JBQDJW010000503.1:0-3128 GCA_052086425.1 Pseudoclavibacter sp.
GGCGCGGCTGACGGGGTCGCCCTGGCTCGGCCGCTCGATCGGCATCGGGCCGGCGTCGCCGTGCGCCGCGTCGCCGCCGAAGTCGAGATCGCGCTCGAGGGCGCGCAGTCGCGGAAGCGCTCGGTCGTAGCGCCACTCGTCGTCGCCGCTCGCATCGGCCCAGCCGTCGAAATCGCTCGGTCGGGCGCGCAGGAACAGACCGCCGTTGACGGCGCTCGAACCGCCGACGAGCCGGCCGCGCGCCACCTCGTACGGGCGCCCGTCGCCGAGGTCGGCGCGGTACGTCCACGCGTGCTCGCCACCGGGAACCGCTGCCGACAGGTCGTTCGGCACGCTCGCCATCGCTGCATCCGGCCCCGCCTCGAGCAGCAGCACGCGGCAGTCGCGATCTTCGCTCATGCGCGCGGCGAATGGTGCGCCTGACGATCCTGCCCCGACCACGACGACGTCGTACATGCTCACTGCGACGTCACGCTCCCCGTGGCCGCTCGTGCAGTGGTGGCGGCGACTTCCGCCGCCGCCTCGGCGGGCGCGCCGGCCGCACCACCGGCGAAGACCTCGCCGAGGCCGGCGAATCCCGAGTCGATGAGCGTCGGCAGGTCCGCGCCCTCGTCGTCGAGCCACTGCTCGTACGACGCGAGCGAGACCGCGAGGCACACCCTCCCGATCACGTTCGGCAGCACGGCGTCGGGGTCGAGCCCGAGTCGCTCGGCAGCGAAGTCGGAGACCACGCGGCGCCAGTCGGCGTAGCGAAGCGACGAGTGCGCGACGAGCGTCTGACTCCCGAGGAGCACGCGCATGCGACGGCGGTGAGCGGGAAGGTCGGATTCGGGAAAGCGGTTGAAGTCGACGATCGCCCGCCGCAGCGCGATGGCGACAGGCACGTCGTCGTCGATGGCCGCGAGGTTCTCGCGCATTGCATCGAGCAGTGCCGAGAAGTCGCCCCACGGCAGGTCGTTCTTCGAGGCGTAGTAGCGGAAGAACGTGCGGCGGCCGATGCCGGCGGCCGCGGCGATGTCGTCGACCGTGACGGCGTCGAAGCCGCGCTCGACGAAGAGGTCGAGCCCGATACGGTCGAGCTCGACAGCGGTCGTTGCTCGCGCTCGACCGGCACGCGGGCGCGACGCATCGGCGCTGGCGTTCCGGTGGCCCCGGGCGGTGGTCACCATCGACCCCCCTTCCATTCGGCACTGAGTGCCACTAGTATGAACGCACTGTTCGAGAATCGCCAGCGTCGGCGACAAAAATTTCCCTATCGTGAATGAGCACGATGGGGTTCTGAGGAGTGCAACGATGAATTCCCTGATCCAGCAGAACAATGTCTCCGAGACCCCCGCGATCTCCGTCGAAGAATCGACCGAGAATCTCGTCGAAACCGAAAGCCTCGTCGAAGAGGTTTCGATCGACGGCATGTGCGGCGTGTACTGATCGCCCCTGGAGCATTCGCATGTCTGACTTCGACGCCGACCGCCCGTGGCAGGTTCACCCGCGCGTCGCGATCCGCCCAGAACGCTTCGGGGCGCTGCTTTATCACTTTGAAACGAGAAAACTCTCATTCCTCAAAGAACGAACGCTGCTCGGCATCGTCGACTCGCTCGACGCGCACACGAGCCTGCGGGCTGCGGTCACTGCCGCAGGCGTTCGACCTGACGACCAAGGGCGCTACCTTGCCGCACTCGGCGGGCTCGCCGCATCCAACATGATTCGGGAGCGTGCCGCATGACCTTGCTCGAAGCCCCACCCATTCCCGCCCAACCCGCCAAGCTCGTCGACCACTTCGAGCGCGGGTTGGACGCCCCGATCTGCCTGACCTGGGAGCTCACGTACGCGTGCAATCTGTCGTGCGTGCACTGCTTGTCGAGCTCCGGCCGGCGCGACCCGAACGAGCTGACCACCGACGAGTGCAAGGCGATCATCGACGAGCTCGAGCGCATGCAGGTGTTCTACGTGAATATCGGCGGCGGCGAACCGACGGTGCGGAGCGACTTCTGGGAATTGCTTGATTATGCGACATCTCACAGCGTCGGCGTGAAGTTCTCGACAAACGGAGTGAAAATCACCCCTGAGGTCGCCAGAAAGCTCGCTGCGAACGACTACGTCGACGTGCAGATATCGCTCGACGGCGCGACCGCCGATGTCAACGACTATATTCGCGGGCCGCGCTCGTACGCGCTCGCGATGACGGCGCTCGAGAATCTGCGCGACGCCGGCATGAAGAACTTCAAGATCTCGGTCGTGTGCACGCGCCAGAACATTTCGCAGCTCGACGAGTTCAAGGCGATCGCCGACGAGTACGGCGCGCAGCTGCGCCTGACCCGCCTGCGTCCGTCCGGCCGCGCGGCCGATGTGTGGGATGAGTTGCACCCAACGCAGGCGCAGCAGCGAGAGCTGTACGACTGGCTCGTCGCGCACGGCGACAACGTGCTCACCGGCGACTCGTTCTTCCACCTCTCGGCGTACGGCCAGGCCCTTCCCGGCCTGAACCTCTGCGGCGCCGGACGCGTCGTCTGCCTCATCGACCCTGTCGGCGACGTGTACGCCTGCCCCTTTGCGATTCACGACGAGTTCCTCGCCGGCTCGGTGCGCGAGCCCGGCGGGTTCGAGGGCGTGTGGCGCGAGTCTTCGCTGTTCGAGCGCCTGCGCGCGCCGCAGTCGGGCGGCGCGTGCTCGTCGTGCCAGTTCTACGACACCTGCAAGGGCGGCTGCATGGCAGCGAAGTTCTTCACGGGGCTCCCGCTCGACGGACCGGACCCGGAGTGCGTGCAGGGGTACGGCGAGCAGGCGCTCGAGGCGAGGCGCGCGATCGATCAGGCCGTGCCGAAGCCGTCGGGCGACCACTCGCACCGCACGTCTCCCCCGCGCCCGCTGAACGGGCTCGGGCCCGTGCGCGTGACCATCAAACGCGCGAAACCGGGCGAGCTGCCCTCGGGATCGGCCGCTGCCGCCTGCGACGAGAGTCCGCTCGCGGGGTTCGGCATCGGGCGCGCGTAGGTCGACGGGCAGGGTCGCCACCGAGACCCACCAGGCAGGCGCCCAGCATTCCTCGAGTGTGCAGAAGTTGCCCGGGTGGAGCGGCCCTCCGGGGACATCACCACACGGTGCGGGGCGTACCCCCCTACGTTACCTCG
>JBQDJW010000504.1:0-3118 GCA_052086425.1 Pseudoclavibacter sp.
CCTCGATCTCGCCCGCGAGCGCGACGGCGACAGCGGCCGGCGTCACGGGGTCGCTCCCGCCGACTCGCTCGTCGGTGATGTTCGTGACACCCGCGTCGCTGATGCCGCACGGCACGATCGTGGCGAACGGACGCAGGTCGTTGCTGCAGTTGAGCGCGACCCCGTGCATCGTGATGCCGCGGCGCACCGAAAGGCCGATCGCCGCGATCTTGCGGGCGGGACCACGCGCATCCGCCTCGCACCAAACGCCGGGGCGCCCCGGAGTGGCGCTCGCTGCGATGCCGTACCCGACGATCGCGGAGATCATGGAGTCCTCGAGCTCGCGGACGAGTCCCGAGACGTCGAATGGACCAGCGAGTGGCCCGATGACGTACGCCACGAGCTGGCCAGGGCCGTGCCATGTGACCTTGCCGCCGCGATCGATCGGCACGACTTCCGTGCCGTCGTACGGGTACTCGCTTTCGCTCGCGCTGCGACCCGCCGTGTAGACGGGCGTGTGCTCGAGCAGGAGCAAGGTGGCGCCGCGGTCTCCCGCGACCGACTCGGCGCGCAGCTGCTCTTGCAGGGCAAGGCCGGCGCGGAAGTCGACGAGGCCGTCCGGCCGATCGAGCCCCTCCACGAGTGGCAGCGGAGCGGCGCCCGGCCGTGACCAAGTACCGGATGCGGTGGTTTCGTCGTTCGTCTCGGCGGCGGCAGCGAAGGCGGCGCCGACTCGGCCGAGGGCGTGGAGTTCGAACTGCATGACGTCAACCCTACGCTTGTTGCACCGGGTCCAACAAATACCGGGACACAGAAAATGAGTCCCTCGGGAAGCGCGGAATCGGCCGGGCCGGCCCCTACACCTGATTCTTCGCGAGCAGCCACGCGAGCAGGGCCTTCTGGGCGTGCACGCGGTTCTCCGCCTCGTCCCACACGACCGACGCGGGGCCGTCGATGACCTCGGCCTGCACCTCGAACCCGCGGTACGCGGGCAGGCAGTGCAAGAAGATCGCGCCGTCGGCAGCGCGCTGCATGACGTCCGTCGTCACCTGGTAGGCGCCGAGCGCGTCGATGCGCTGCTGCTTCTCCCCCTCGTCGCCCATCGAGACCCACGTGTCGGTCACGACGACGTCGGCACCGTCCGCCGCGGCCGCAACGTCGTCGCCGACGGAAACCGATCCTCCGGTCTCGGCCGCGATTCGCTCGGCGTCGGCGACGAACTCGGCGGCGGGCTGGTAACCGGCCGGGCCGCACACGCGCACGTGCATCCCAGCTGTCGCGCAGGCGAGCAGGTACGAGTTGCCCATGTTGTTCGCGGCGTCGCCGAAGTACGCGAGCGTCTGGCCCGCGAGCTCGCCGCGGTGTTCGCGGATCGTCAGCAGATCGGCGAGCAGCTGGCACGGGTGGAAATCGTCGCTCAGCGCGTTGACGACGGGAACCGTCGTGCCCTCAGCCATCTCCTCGAGGCCCGACTGCGCGTACGTGCGCCACACGATCGCCTCGACCATGCGCTCGAGCACCCTCGCCGTATCCGCGATCGACTCCTTGCCGCCGAGCTGGCTCGACTGGCTGTCGATGATGAGGGGCGCCCCTCCGAGGTCGCTGATGCCGACGTGGAACGACACGCGCGTGCGCGTCGAGGTCTTGTCGAAGAACACGGCCACCGACCGGCCGTCGTCGAGGGGGCGCTCGGCGACGCGATCGGCCTTCAGCCTGATCGCGAGGTCGAGCACCTCGCGCTGCTCTGCCGGCGAAAGATCGTCGTCGCGAAGAAAGTGACGGGTCACGTGAAGGCCTTTCCGTGAGTTCGGCGAAGCACGAGCCTACCGCCGGGGTCGCCTACGTCCGAACGGCCGTCCCGAACCCGGCGGCCGTGAACACTTCGAGCAGAATCGAGTGGGGCTCGCGCCCGTCGATGATCGCCGCCTGCTCGACCCCGCCGTCGACTGCTTCGATGCATGCCTGGACCTTGGGGATCATCCCTGCTTCGAGACTCGGCAACAGCTCGCGCAGCTCGCCGACCGTGATCTCCGACACGAGCGACGCCGGGTCGGGCCAGTTGCGGTAGAGGCCGGGCACGTCGGTGAGCATGATGAGCTTCGCGGCCCCGAGCGACGCGGCGAGCGCCGCCGCCGCGCGATCGGCGTTGATGTTGAGGGCGTGGCGCGGTTCGTCGACATCGGATGCGATGGTGGAGATCACGGGGATGCGCCCGGCGGCGATATCGGCGGCCACGACGCGCGGATCGACCGCAACGATGTCGCCGACGAGCCCAAGGTCGACCTCGTTGCCGTCCGCGTCGTGCGTCTTCCGCTTCGCCTGGAACAGGCCGGCGTCCTCGCCGCTCGTGCCGGTCGCGATCGGCGCGACCTCGTTGATCGCGGCGACGAGCTCGCGCGCGACCTGGCCGCCGAGCACCATGCGGACGACCTCCATGGCCTCCGGCGTCGTCACCCGGTACCCGCCGCGGAACTCGCTCGGAATCTGCAACTTTTCGAGCATCCGGGAGATGTGCGGACCACCGCCGTGCACGACGACAGGGCGAACGCCCGCGTAACGCAAGAACGCGATGTCGGCGGCGAACGCGTCGAGCAGCTTCGGGTCCACCATGGCGTTGCCGCCGAACTTCACGACGACGACCTGGCCGTGGAACCGCTGCATCCAGGGCAGGGCCTCGATGAGGGTCTCAACCTTGACCGTTGCGGCGCGGCGCGCGCTCGCGAGGTCGGCGCCGGCCGTTCCGAGGTCGGTCACGCTGTCTCCTTCGTCCTGGCGCGCATCCGCCCCGTGTTGATCGGTCCCGCGTTGATCGGGTGAGGCGCCGCGCGCAGCGGCGGCGCTACGACGAGTAGGCGCTGTTCTCGTGCACGTACGCGTGCGTGAGGTCGTTGGTGCGGATCGTCGCGGTCGCGTAGCCGACGTGCAGGTCGATGACGACCGTCGTCTCGCGCGGCGTCAGGTCGACCGACTCGGCCGGCTCGTGCGGCGTACCCGCTTTGCAGACCATGACGCCGTTGATCGTCACGTCGAGGGCCTGCGGGTCGAAGTCGGCGCTCGTCGTGCCGGCGGCGGCGAGCACGCGGCCCCAGTTCGGGTCGTTGCCGAAGATCGCGGCCTTGAACAGGTTCGAGCGGCTGAC
>JBQDJW010000505.1:0-3110 GCA_052086425.1 Pseudoclavibacter sp.
CAGAGCGAGCAGCGCGATGACAACTGTCGTCCCGGCGAAGACGACCGCGGTACCCGACGTGCCGGTCGCCAGACCGACCGAATCCGTCACGGACGCTCCGCCGAGCAGCTGCTTTCGGTGGCGATTGACGATGAAGAGCGCGTAGTCGATGCCGACCGCCAGGCCGAGCATCACCCCGAGCACGGGGGTGACCGATGCCATGTCCACGGCGCCCGAGAACGACAGCGATAGCGAGACGCCGATCGCGACGCCCATGAGCGCGGTCACGAGCGGCAGCATGGCGGCGACGAGCGAACCGAGCACGACGATGAGCACGACGGCCGCGATGCCGAGGCCGATCATCTCGGCCTTACCGAAGAGTTCGACGCCGCCCTGAGAAATCTCGGCGCTGAAGTCGACGGTCACGCCGACGATCTCAGTCTCCTCGAAATGCTCGACGGTCGCCTCCTTGACCTCGTCCGAGAGGTCCAACCGCGATGCCGAGTACGAGATGTTCACGGTGGCCGTCGACTCATCCTCGGAGAGGACGCCGATCCCCTCCGCGTGGTCGAGCAGTTCGAGGGCGAGCGCGGCCTGCGCCGCGGCGTCCTCGAGCTCGGCGACCTGCTCCGGCGGCAGCCCGTCCTGGTTGAGAGCCTGATCGAACTGAACGACGGCGGCGTCGAGCTCCGCTCGCTGCTCATCGCGATCACCGGTGGTGCTGAACGGATCGACGACGGCTTCCACGCCGTCGAGGTGTTCTGCGCTCTCCGAGAGCGCTGAAACCGCCTCGCGTTGCGGCGCGGTGAATGCCGAACCATCGACGGTTCGGAACACGACCACACCCGTCCCGCCGGCCGTTTCCGGGAGCTCTTCGGCGAGTTGGTCGACGACCTCGCCCGACGCGGTGCCGGGAACGTCGAAGCTGTTCCGGAGCGCTCCGCCGAGACTGAGGAAGGTGCTGATGGTGACGGCCAGGAGCAGGCACCAGGTGGCGATGACGGTCCAGGGGTTGCGGGCGGCGAAGATGCCGAGGCGTGACAACAGTGCGGCCATGAGATTCCTTCGGGTGGGATGCGCGGGCTCGGGTGGGCTGCGCGTGCTCGGGTGGCGATGGTGGTGCCGAATGGGCGGCGTCGACGCGATTGCCTGGCGTCGGGAGCCGGGCGAGGGGCGCCGGGGCGCCGGGGCGCGGGGCGCCCCCGGAACTCAGGAGGATTCGCCGCGTACTGCGGCGACGTCGAGGACGACCTTTCCTCTGACGCCCCCGCGCTCGAGTCGGGCGTGCGCCTCGGCGATCCGATCCAGCGTGTACGCCTCGTCGACGATCGGACGCACGTCGCCGCGGTCGACGAGGTCGGCGAGCTCGGTGAACAGCTCACGTCGCGGGTGGCCGAAGAACAGGCGGACACGGCGCGAGCCATGGATACGCGAGAACAGGATGTCGCCGAGGCTGCGGACGATTCTGTCGATATCGAAGGCGATCGTGACCATGCGTCCACCGGGCGCCAAGCGTCGCCGAAACGTGCGGAGGTCGGTACCGCGGGTGTCGAAGATGACGTCGAATGGGCCCAGTTCGTCGGCCGGGGTGCGGTAGTCGATGACTTCGTCCGCCCCCAATGCTCGGACGAAGTCGAATGTCGCCGGGTTCGCGAGCGCGGTGACGTGCGCTCCGAGCACCTTCCCGATCTGCACGCCAACGGCGCCGACGCCCCCGGCGGCCCCGCGGACGAGGAGGCGCTCCGCGGGCTGAAGCCGCACGGTCTCGCGCAGCGCCACGAGCGACGTGTTCCCGCCGGAGAGCAGCGACGCGGCCTCGACGGAGGTCAGCGCGGCCGGCGCGATCGAGACGTTGCCGGCGGGCGCGATCACGTACTCGGCGGCCGCACCGCGGCGTCCTCGCTCGTCGACGGCGCCCCAGACCCGGTCGCCGATCGCGAGATCGCTGACGTCCGCGCCGAGGCCGACGATCTCGCCGACCAGGTCGATGCCGACGCGCTGTGGGAACTTCGTGCCGGTGAGGAGTCGGAGCTTGCCCTGGCGTGCGATGACTTCGCCGCCGTTGACGGAGGAGGCTTCGACACGGACGAGCACGTCGGTCGGACCGGGTTCCGGCCGGTCTGCACGAGCCACGTACAACACGCCTGGGGCGCCGTACCGGTCGAACATCGCGGCTCGCATCATTTCGTCCATGGCGCCTACGGTAGGGAGCAAAACGGGCGCTACTGACCGCATTCGGTCGAAGCGAGAGAGACCGGATCGTCGATCTCTCAGATTGTTGGAGCCATGGCCGAGTTGTCGAACCGCAAGGATGCTGTCCGGAATCGGACACGGATCATCGACGCGGCTCGTCGGGCATTCGGCCAGCACGGGGCCGATGTTCCCGTTTCTACGATCGCGCGAATCGCCGGTTTGGGAACTGCGACGCTGTACCGGCACTTCCCCTCCCGAGAGGATCTACTCGCGGCGATGTTCGGCGAACAGATCCGACATCGCATCGCGATCCTGGATGACGCCGTGTCGGACGCCGATCCCTGGCGCGGTTTCATCCGCTCACTCGAAGCGGTCGTGATGCTCGAGATTGAAAGCCCCGGCGTCGCACAAGCGATAGCCGACCGCCGAAGCTCGATTCCGGTCTATGAGCAATTCCGCACCCGCGCGATGTCGGCCCTCGGCATCCTCGCTCGTCGACTCAGAGAGGACGGGACCGTTCGGGCGGACTTCGGTCCGGAAGACATCGTGCTCATCTTGGTCGCACTCGGCGCCGTGAGCGGCGCCGGTCGCAAAGAAACGGCTCTACCTCAAGCTCGTCGCCTCATCACGCACTTGACTGACGGCGTGCGAATTCGCTGACCTCGGAACGATCGGTCCGAAGAATCGAACGTCTTCCTCGACCGGACTGGAGATTCGGGGCTGCGCTATGCGTTGTCGTCGTCCGCGTCGCCCGCGTCACTCGAGTCGCCCGCGTCGCTCGAGTCACCGGCTTCGCCGTCCGAACCGGCGTCTGACTCGCCATGCTCGGGGGCGACGTCCTCCGGGGCGCCGTCCCCGGGCGCGCCGTCCCCGGAAGCGCGCTCGCCTGAGGCGCTACCCTCACCCCCGGCGTCGCCGTCGCCGTCGCTGGCGCCCCC
>JBQDJW010000506.1:0-3107 GCA_052086425.1 Pseudoclavibacter sp.
CGGCGCGCTTGATCTCGCCCCGGTACAGGATGTTGACGGCGCCCTGGCCGCCCATGACGGCGATCTCGGCGGTCGGCCACGCGTAGTTCATGTCGGCGCCGAGCTGCTTCGAGCCCATGACGATGTAGGCGCCGCCGTAGGCCTTGCGCAGGATCACGGTCACGAGCGGCACGGTCGCCTCGGCGTACGCGTACAGCAGCTTGGCGCCCCGGCGGATGACGCCGGACCACTCCTGGTCGGTGCCCGGCAGGTAGCCGGGCACGTCGACGAGCGTGACGATCGGGATGCCGAACGCGTCGCAGAAGCGCACGAAGCGCGACGCCTTCTCGCCGGCCGCGATGTTCAGCGTGCCGGCCATCTGGCTCGGCTGGTTGGCGATGATGCCGACCGGGCTGCCGTCGATGCGCCCGAACCCGATGACGATGTTCGGCGCGTAGAGGGGCTGCACCTCGAGGAACTCGCCGTCGTCGACGACGCCCTCGATGACGTTGAGCACGTCGTACGGCTGGTTCGGCGAGTCGGGAATGACGGCGTTGAGCAGGCGGTCGTCGTCGGTGACCTCGAGGTCGGCCTCCGAGTCGTAGGTCGGCAGGTCCGCCAGGTTGTTGTCGGGGATGAAGCTGAGCAGGGCGCGCGCATAGTCGAGGGCGTCGTCCTCGTCGGCCGCGAGATAGTGGGCCACGCCCGAAGTCTCGTTGTGGGCGCGGGCGCCGCCGAGCTCCTCGAACCCGACCTCCTCGCCGGTGACGGTCTTGATGACGTCTGGGCCCGTGACGAACATGTGGCTGGTCTTGTCGACCATGATCACGAAGTCGGTGAGCGCGGGGGAGTACACGGCGCCGCCGGCCGCCGGCCCCATGATGATCGAGAGCTGCGGAATCACGCCGGACGCGGCCGTGTTGCGGCGGAAGATCTCGCCGTACTTGCCGAGCGCGACGACGCCCTCCTGAATGCGCGCGCCGCCCGAGTCGAGGATGCCGATGCACGGCACGCCCGTGCGCAGCGCGAGGTCCATGATCTTGATGATCTTCTCGCCGGCGACCTCGCCGAGCGAGCCGCCGAACACCGTGAAGTTCTGCGAGTAGACGGCCACGTTGCGGCCGTGGATCGTGCCGGTGCCAGTGACGACCGCGTCGCCCGCCGGTCGCTTCGCGTCCATGCCGAACGCCGACGTGCGGGGGCGAACGTATTCGTCGACCTCGACGAAGCTGCCGGGATCGAGCAGGCCCTCGATGCGCTCGCGAGCCGTCTTCTTGCCCTTCGCGTGCTGCTTCGCGGCTGAGGCGGCCTCGGCGTCGGTCACCGCCTCCGAGTAACGACGCTTGAGATCGGCGATTTTGCCGGCCGTCGTGCTGACGTCGAGATCGTCCGGCTGCGAGGCGGCTTCGGGAGAGGCATTCACGCCTGTCACTGTACCTTTCCGCGACAATTCCCCAGGCATCGCTGTCGGGATGCTCATGTTGCGTCGCGCGGTGTCGGATGCGCCGTGCGCGTGGTCGCGTGAGCGGGTTCGTAGACGGGGTCCGGGCCGCGCGTGGGCGCGTGCCGGATGCGCGTGGTCGCGCGCACGGGCGGGCGAGTGCGGGCGCGCCGGTGCGCGAGTACCGTGAGGGCAGACGTATGTCGAGGGGGAACATGACCACGCCGAACGGGGGCGGTCCGAGACGGATCAGGCCCGGAGACGATCTCGGAGCCGTCTTCGGCACGAGCACGTCGACCGGCGACGACGTCGAACCTCACACGTGGGCCGGCGGTGACGGCGAGCCCCCTCGCCAACCGTACGGGCAGCCTTCGCAGCAGCCGGTGCAGCAACAGCCCTCGCCGCAACAGCCTCAACAGCAGCCGACGCAGGCACCCGCCGTCGCGGCGCAGGCGACGCCCCCGTTCCCACAGCAGGCGTGGGCGCACGGGCAGCACGCGGACGCGCAGGAGCCCGCGTCGCAGCAATTCTCGGCGCAGCAGTATCCCGCCGTATTCGGGTACGCCTCGCCGACGCCAGAGCAGGCAGCGTGGCAGCAGCCGGGGCCAGGGGCGCCGCAGTCGCAGCCGCTGAGCGAGACGGGGCCTGTCCCGTTTGCACCCGCGGTACCGATGCTGGGGCAGTCGTCTGCGCCGCAGCATCCGGGCGGTCACGCTGGGGCACCCGCCGCCGCGCACGGGTACCCCGCAACCGGGTCCCACACGTTGCCCCAGCATGGCGTTCAGCCGCAGTTCGGCGCCCCGGCTCCGCCGTTCGCTTCGATGCCGCAGGTTCCGAACTTGCCACCCCCGATGCCGACGATCCCGGCGACGAACGCCGCCCCGCCGACGCCGCGGCACGGCACCCCGGCGCTCGACGGTCTCGGTATCTCGCGCGCGCTCGCGTGGGCCGTCGTTCTTGCCGCAGCGGCGATCGTGACGGCCTTCATACCGGCCGTGCCGCTCAACGCCGTCGCGTGCGCGACGCTCGCGCTCGTCGGTACGATCGTGCTCGTCGTCGATCGTTTCCGCGGCCCGAGGACGGCACGCGCGTGGCTCGTCGCCGTCGCGGCATTCGTGGTGCTCGTCGGCAGTATCGCCCTGTGCTTCGCGCTCGCCGAGTCGTTGAGCAATGTCGCCGCCATCTTGTTCGGAGGATCATGATCGGAACCACGCGTGGTGACGAGGGCGGGCGAGTCGTGTTTCGGCTCGCGGAGTCGCCGTCGACGAACGACGAGGTGCGGGCCAGGTGGGCGGCCGACGAGTCGGGCCGGGCGCTGCCGCACCTGTCGAGCGTCACGACCGAGTCGCAGACCGCCGGGCGCGGGCGCCTCGGGCGCGAGTGGGTGCCACCGCCGGGGGCGAGTCTCGCGGTCTCGACGATCCTCCGGCTCGAGCCGGAGGCGCGGCGCTGGCTCGGCTGGGTTCCGCTCGTTGCGGGGCTCGCGCTGCGCGACGCGCTGATCGGGCTGCTCGGCGACGCCGGGGCCGGTCGTAGCGCTGCCGGTCGTAGCGCTGCCGCTGGTGGCGGTGCCGCCGGTGCTGACGCCAGTACGGACGCCCGTGTCGACGCCAGTGCCGTCACGGGTGCTGACGCCGGTGACCGCGTTCGCGTGAAGTGGCCGAACGACGTGCTCGTCGATGGCGGC
>JBQDJW010000507.1:0-3099 GCA_052086425.1 Pseudoclavibacter sp.
GTGCGGGCGAGGTCGCGGGCGATCGCGAGGCCGATGCCGCGCGTCGCTCCCGTTACGAGCGCGACCGGTCGTGCCTCGCCTGGGCCGCCCGGCGCATCCGTGGCCATGTCACCGGATGCTGCGGTGCCGTTCGTCATATCGCTCCCGTCGTCCGTGCGGTCGCGCAGCGTGCCCGCCACGACCGCGCCGCCGGTGTGCCACGATTTCCTTCGTGCCCGGCGGCCCGTCGCGCCCAGTCTTTCAGCTCGCAGGAGGAGCCCCATGCATTCGGCACGACGCGCGAGACGCGCCATCACCCGACGCACTCCAGGCCTCGCGGCCGGTGCCGTCGCGTTGCTCGCCGCCGCCACGCTGCTCTCGGGATGCGCCTTCGACTCCACCGGAGGCGCACCCGGCTCGACCCCGGCGGAGCTCGCCGAGCAGATCGGCGCAGCAGATGGCGCGGGCGACGGTGCCGACGAGGCGAGCATCGCGCAGAACGCGCTCGACGTGCTCGCGTCGATCGATATCGCGCCGCGCACCGAGTGGGACGGCTACTTCGACCGGGTCGGCTCGTTCGGCGACGGCTGGGGCGACCCCGACGGGAACGGCTGCGATGCGCGCAACGACGCGCTGCAGGAGGCGCTGACCGACGTCGAGCTGCTCGACGACGGGTGCCGCGTCGCGTCAGGCTTGTTCGAAGACCCGTACTCGGGCGAGACGATCGACTTCGAGCGCGGACCGCGAACGAGCGAGGAGTGGCAGATCGACTAGGCCGGCGGCGTGTTCCGCGCCTGGCGCAGCGGTGCTCAAGTCCTCACGTACGACGAGCGTCTGCTGCTCGCCAACGACCCGCTCAACCTGCAGCCGACGGCCGGCTGGGCGAACGACGACAAGCAGGCCGCCGATGCGTCGCGCTGGCTGCCGCCGAACGAGGACTACCACTGCACCTACGTGGCGCGGCAGATCGCGGTCAAAGCCACGTACGACCTGTGGGTCACGCAAGCCGAGCACGACACGATGGTCGACATCCTGAACGGCTGCGTCTAGCGGAGCGCGGGGTCGCGCTCGTCAGCTCACGTCGTGCTCGTCGTCGAGCGGCAGCACGGGCCGGTAGAGCACGAGCCCGGTGCGGCGCTCGGCGCGACGCCCATGGGCGAGCGACACGACGTCGCCCTCGGATCCTGCGGCGAACACGCGGCCGCCGCGGCGCTCGAGCCGCTCGTTGGCGAGCTCGGTCTCGAGCGCGCGCACGCGCTGCTGCAGCTCTTTGTTCTCGCGCTGCAGCGACAGGATGCGGCTGATGCCCTCGAGCGAGACGCCCTCCTGCGACAGCTCGGCGACCTCGCGCAGCTGCGCGATGTCGCGCAACGAGTAGCGGCGAACGCGCCCAGCGGTGCGCTGGGGCGAGACGAGGCCCATGCGGTCGTACTGCCGCAGCGTCTGCGGGTGCAGGCCGGAGAGCTCGGCCGCCATCGCGATCGCGAAGATCGGGGCGTCTTCATCGAGCGGCATGCGCTCCGCCATGAGCATTCCCCTTTCCTCGCCGTCGCGACGGTCTTGGATGCGCGACGTCCGCATCCGTGCCGATCGGCGCATCCGGATGCCATGGTCGCCTCACCCTTAGAGTGACACTGTTCTTGCCCGGCCGCCAGGCTCAGTACTGGTGCGGCGCGCGCCTAGTCCTGCGCGGCGTTCCGCATCAGGTCGTCGCGGGGCGTCTCGTCGGGCGAGGCCGCGACGAAGGCGTCGAGGGCGTCTTCCATGCCCTTCGTCAGGTGGGTCGGAACGGCGATCGTGAGCGTCACGTGCAGGTCGCCAGTGCCACTCTTCGTCTCGACGCCGCGGCCCTTCACGCGCAGCCGGCGCCCGCTCTGCGAGCCCGCCGGAACCTTGACCTTGACCGGGTCTCCGTCGAAGGTCGGCACCTCGATCGTTGCACCGCGCGCAGCCTCGGCGTAGGTGACGGGCACGTCGACGGTCAGGTTGTTGCCGTCGCGACCGAACACGGCGTGCGGCCGGACCGTCACCTGCAGGATCAGGTCGCCCGGCTGGCCGCCGTTGGGGCTCGGCGCACCCTTGCCCTTGAGACGGATCTTCTTGCCGTCTTCGACGCCGGCCGGGATGCGCACGGTGATCGTGCGCCCCTCGCCCGTCTGCAGGGTCACGGTGTCGCCGCGAATCGCCGTCGCGAACGAGAGCGTCGTCGACGCGGTCTGGTCGCGCCCCTTGCGCGGCCCGCCGGCGCCCGGCGTGCCGAAGCCGGCAGGTCGGCCGGTCTGCCCGAACGATCCGGCCCCGAAGCCGCCGCGGCCCGCTCCGGCGCCGCCGCCGAACATCGAGCCGAGCAGGTCTTCGAGGTCGTCGTTCGAGTACTGCTGGCCCGCGCCGCGGTTGAACCTGCCGCCGAAGACGTCCTCGAATCCGCCGCCAGAGCCGCCTGATGTGAAGCGCGCCCCGCCGCCCATGGCCCGCACCTGGTCGTACTCGGCGCGATCCTTGGGGTCTGAGAGCACCGAGTAGGCCTCAGAGACCTCCTTGAACTTGCGCTCGGCCTCGGCGTCGCCCGGGTTCTGATCCGGGTGGTGGTCACGGGCCAGTTTGCGGTACGCCTTCTTGAGGTCCGCCTCCGAGACGTCCTTGTCGACGCCGAGCACGGCGTAGAAGTCCTTCTCGAACCAGTCTTGGCTGGCCATGTGATTCCTTTCCAGGCGCGTGAGGGGCCCGCGCGTGCGGGCCCCTCACGTCGTCGATGGTTCCGGATGCTCCGAGCGCCGTGAGCGGCCGAGGAGCGTTCGGCGCCGTTGGCGCCTTCCGTGCGGTCACCGCGCGCGGTTCCGATGCCGGTGCCGCGCGCGGTGCGGCCGTCGCCTAGCTCCCGGCGACGAACACCGCGACCTTGGCGACGCGAACGATCCGCTCGCCGACGCGGTAGCCGCGCTGAACGACGTCGGCAACGGTCTCACCGTCGACCTCGGGGTTCGGCAACTGCGCGATCGCCTCGTGCACGGTCGGGTCGAAGGGCTCGCCCTTCTCGCCGTAGGCGACGAGGCCGAGCTTCTCGACCGACGCGCGCAGCTTGCTCGCGATCACCGCGACCGCGCCCTCATCGGGCAGGTC
>JBQDJW010000508.1:0-3094 GCA_052086425.1 Pseudoclavibacter sp.
CGCATCTACGAGGACTTCGGCCTGTTCACGACCGACCCTGTCGTCGGCAACGACATCACCCGACTGTTCAATCAGCTCTCGGGGTACGCCATCGAGAAGAAGTTTCAGCGCCTGCTCGTCGCGCCGCTGCACTTGCGCAAGGGACTGCTCGAGCACATCGAGCGCGAGCGGCGGGCCGCACTCGAAGGCCGCGAGTCGCGCATCCGCATCAAGGTCAACTCGATGGTCGACGAGGAGATCGTCGACGGGCTCTACGCGGCCGGCCGCGCCGGCGTTCCGATCGACGTCTGGGTGCGCGGCATCTGTGCGCTGCGACCCGGCGTCGAGGGCATGAGCGAGACGATCCGCGTGCGCTCCATCGTCGGCCGCTACCTCGAGCACTCGCGCATCTTCTCGTTCCACAACGGCGGAGACACGCACCTGTTCATCGGGTCGGCCGACATGATGCACCGCAACCTCGACCGCCGCATCGAAGCGCTCGTCCGCCTCGCCGACGGACAGCAGATTCAGACGATCGAGTCGATGTTCGACCTCGCCATGGACGACGGAACGGCAACCTGGCACCTCGGCTCCGACGCCGAGTGGACCAGGCACGCCGTGAACGAGCACGGCGATCCCCTCGTCGAACTGCACGACGAATGGATGCGCCGCACGATGCGGCGCACGCGTCGCAGCACACTGAACACGGAGGAGCCGACGACCGCATGACCCCCGAAACGCACGACGAGTCAGAACGGACGACGAACGTGTACGCGGCCGGCGTGGTGCTGTGGCGCGAGTTGGACGGCGCCGCCCACGTGCTCGTGATTCACCGCGATCGGCACGACGACTACTCGCTCGCGAAGGGCAAGGTCGACCCTGGCGAGACGCTGCCGCAGACGGCGGCGCGCGAGGTGCTGGAGGAAACCGGCTTCGAGGTCGCCCTCGCCGCCCCGCTCACGACGATCGACTACGACCTGCCCGACGGCCGGCATAAAGAGGTCGCGTATTGGACGGCCGAAGTCGACGACGCGACGTTCGAGGCGCACTCCTTCGAGGCGAACGACGAGGTCGACGCACTCGAGTGGCTTCCGATCCCGGATGCGCGGGCGCGGCTCACCTATGAGCTCGACCGCGACGTGCTCGACGAGTTCGCGGCGCGATTCGATGCCGGGCTCGCGCGCACGTTCGCCGTCATCGCGCTGCGTCATGCCAAGGCCGCTCCCCCGCTCGCGTGGCCTGGCGACGACGATTCGCGGCCGCTGACCGCGCGAGGTCAGGAGCAGGCCGACCTGCTCGTACCGATCGTGCGCGCGTTCGGCCCGAGCCGCGCGATCACGTCGACCGCGGTGCGCTGCCGCTCGACGATCGCGCCGTTCGCCGCGGCCTCTGGCATCGAGCCAGAAGTAAGCGGAGCCATCGCCCAGAGTTCGTTCGACGACGGTGACGACGCGGTCGACGAGATCATCGCCGCGGTGGTCCGCGACCGCACACCGACGGTGCTGTGCAGCCACTCGCCGGTGATGCCCGAGATCGTCCGCGAGCTCGCGATCGCGACAGAGACGAAGCCCGGCGATGTCATGCGCGCATCCATGCTGTCCACGGGCGAGTGCGCCGTGCTGCACGTCGCCCTCGACGATCCGTCGCGAGGCATCGTCGCGGTCGAGATGCACGGCCCGCTCGTCTGACGACGACTCTCGGCGCCCCTCGACGAGACCGCCGTTCACGGCAAAACTCCTCAGGAATCAAGGGCTTCTCACAGCCAGTTAACCTTCCGTTCACCCATTCAGCGCGATCGCGTCACGGGCCGCACCTACATTCGGCCACGCAGTTCATACGGAACTCGTTCACGACGATCCCCCTGGAGGGAAATTCATGAAGTTCACGCGTGTTGGCGCCTCGGTCGCCATGGCCGCAATCGCCGCTCTGACGCTCGCAGCCTGCGCCGGTGGCGACACCGCCCCCGAAGGCACGGACGCGCCCGCTGACGGCGCCGAGGGTGGCCTCTCTGGCGAGCTCAACGCCACGGGCGCGAGCTCGGCCGAGCGGGCGCAGATCGACGCTTGGATCCCGGGCTTCGCTCAGATCGAGGCTGGTGTCACGGTCAACTACGAGGCGACCGGCTCGGGCACCGGACGGGACAACTTCAATGCAGGCACGTCGGACTTCATCGGTTCCGACCGCGCCTTCACCGTTGACGAGATCGCGGAAGGCCCCTTCCCCGGGTGCGCCGACGGCAGCGACCTCGTCGAGTTCCCGGCCTACGTCTCCCCGATCGCGATGGTTTACAACCTCCCGACGGTCGAGACCCTGAACCTCGATGCGGCGACCATCGCCGGCATCTTCGATGGCACGATCACCACCTGGAACGCGGCGGAGATCGCGGCCCTCAACGAGGGTGTCGAGCTTCCCGACACGCCGGTCAACCCCGTCCACCGCAGCGACGCTTCCGGCACGACCGGCAACTTCCTCGGCTACCTCGAGGCCGCCGCGCCCGACGCGTGGACGCACGGCGCCGAAGACGAGTGGCCGCTGCCCGAGGTCGGCGAGGCCGCGAACCTCTCGGCCGGAGTCGCCGAGTCCGTCGCCGCCGGTGAAGGCAGCATCAGCTACGTCGACGCTTCGGCGGCCGGCGACCTCCAGGCCGTTTCGGTCAAGTCGGGCGAGAGCTACGTGCCGTTCAGCCCAGAGGCAGCCGCGGCAGTCGTCGGCGGTTCGCAGCTCGAGGAGGGCCGTGCTGAGACCGACGTCGTGTACGAGCTCGACTACACCGGTGTCGATGGCGCCTACCCGATCGTGCTCGTTTCGTACCTGATCGGCTGCGCCGAGTACGCCGACCCGGCCAAGGCCGAGCTCGCCAAGGCGTACTTCGACTACGTCATCACGGCAGAGGCGCAGGACGCATCGTCGGCCGCGACCGGCAGCGCGCCGCTCTCGGACGAGGTTCGCGAAGCGGCGCAGACCGCGATCGACGCGATCAGCTAGCGACCCGTCTGCCGAGTCTCGGCAGCACAACCAGATCGTGCCCGGTGCCGCGCAATTTCGCCGGCACCGGGCACGCCAGGGTGCTTCACCCCACAAATCAGCCAACGCTCAACGAACATCCGTTTCGCAA
>JBQDJW010000509.1:0-3093 GCA_052086425.1 Pseudoclavibacter sp.
GCGCCGCCCGACCCGGCCGCGATCGCCGAGGACGGGGTCGCCCGCGTGCGCGAACGGCTCGGCATCGACGGCAATCGGGCGACCGCGCTCGACGGCCTTGCCGCATCGCTCGCGGGCGGCGACGAGCTGCTCCCCCTCGATGGCGCCGCCGATCGCGCCGAGGTACGGGCGCGCCTCCTCGCGATCCCCCGCATCGGCCCATGGACTGCCGACCTGATCGCCGTGCGCTGCCTCGGCGACCCCGACGTGTTCGCATCGGGCGACTTGATCGCCCGCCGCGCGCTCGCCCGCCTCACCGGCGCCGAGTCGCTCACGCACAGGCGCGCAGCGATCGAGGCCGATGCCTGGCGCCCGTGGCGAAGCTACGCCCTCATGCACCTCTGGAGAACGGAGTACCACCACTCATGACGACGAAACCCACCGCGCGCACGTCGCCACCGCGCGCATCCGGAACCACGGCGACGCCCCTGCTCGACGGCACCGTCGACGTCGCCGGACACGCGTTCACGGTGCTCATCGACGCGACGACCGGTGACGTGCTCGCGGGCGGCTTCTGCCCCGCCGACGATCTGTTCAAGCGACTCGACGCGGACGACCGCGGAACCCGCGCGCCCGCCGCACCCGAGCATCCGGTGCTCGCGGCACTGCGCGCCTACGACGCCGGCGATCTCAGCGCGATCGATGGCATCGCCGTGCGGCAGTCGGCGCCGCCGTTCCGCGCGGACGTGCATGCGGCACTGCGTCGGATCCCGCCGGGCACCGCCCTCACATACCGGGAGCTCGCGATGGAGGCCGGACGCCCGGCAGCCGTCCGGGCGGCCGGGAGCGGATGCGCGACGAACCTCGTCGCGCTCATCGTGCCCTGCCACCGGGTGCGACGAACCGGCGGATCGCTCGGCGGCTACGCGTACGGCACGGAGGTGAAGGCCGCGCTGCTGGCCCACGAGGGTGTCGGGGGTCTGTCATAGGGTCGAATCACGAGCCCGGCGCGCGATCGCGGAGCCTTGCAGCCCCGTCGCGCGCCCCAACCCGAGGAGTCAACGTCATGGCAGACGACGCCCCGAAGCTGTTGTCCGGCGGCAATCCCCAGATCCCGAAGGGCGACGGCGACGCGCCCGTGCAGGCGTACATCGCCGCGATGCCCGAGTGGAAGAGCGACCTCGGCCGCCGCATCGACGACCTCATCGAGAACGCGATCCCCGGCGTGCGGAAGGCCGTGAAGTGGAACCAGCCGTTCTACGGCACCGACGGCGAGACGTGGCTGCTGTCGTTCCGCTGCTTCACGAAGTACGTGCAGATCGCGTTCCACCGCGGCGCCTCACTCGACCCGGTGCCGCCGAAGCAGTCGAAGCATCCGGAGGTGCGGTACCTCGACATCCGCGAGGACGATGCCATCGACGAGGCGCAGTTGCGCTCGTGGTTCGCGCAGTCGGGTGAACTCGAGGGCGAGCGGCTGTAGGAGACCTCGCCGAGGCACGCCTCGCGCCAAGCGGACGCGCCGTGAGATGTACGAGGCCCGGCTGAGGGGGGATCGTCCTCAGCCGGGTCTCGGTCTTCAGCGCCGCGAGATCGCGTCAGTGCTCGACCGCCTTCTCGGCGCCGTGGCCGGTGAGCGATCGCACCTCCATCTCTGCGGCAAGCTTCGGATCCTCGGAACCCTTCGGGGTCGTGAGCGACCCGACCCAACCGAGCAGGAACCCGAGCGGGATCGAGACGATGCCCGGGTTGCTGAGTGGCCAGATCGAGAAGTCGACGTCGGGGAACACGCTGTTCTCGCCGCCGGAGACGACCGGCGAGAAGATGATGAGCAGCAGCGCCGCGGCCAGCCCGCCGTACATGCTCCACACCGCGCCGCGCGTCGTGAACCCGCGCCAGAACAGCGAGAACAGGATCGTCGGCAGGTTCGCCGAGGCGGCGACGGCGAAGGCGAGCGCCACGAGGAACGCGACGTTCTGCCCCTGCACGCCGATGCCGCCGACGATCGCGAGGATGCCGATGACGACCACCGTGATGCGTGCCACCTTGACCTCGCCATCGCCAGTGGTCTTTCCCTTTCGGATGACGCTCGCGTAGATGTCGTGGGCGAACGACGCCGCGGCCGTGATCGTGAGGCCCGCGACGACCGCCAGGATCGTCGCGAAGGCGACCGCCGAGATGAATCCCATGAGCACTGGGCCGCCGAGGGCGTTCGCGAGCAGCGGGGCTGCCGAGTTCACACCGCCAGGCGCATTCGCGATCGTCTCGGGCCCGACGAGTGCGCCGGCGCCGTAGCCGAGCACGAGGGTCAGCAGGTAGAAACCGCCGATGAGCCAGATCGCCCACACGACCGACTTGCGAGCTTCTTTCGCCGTCGGCACCGTGTAGAAGCGCATGAGCACGTGCGGCAGGCCGGCCGTGCCGAGCACGAGCGCGAGGCCGAGCGACAGGAAGTCGAGCGGGTTCGCGTACTGCAGGCCCGGCCCCAGAATCGCTTCGCCGTCCGGCGAGTTGTCGACCGCGCCCTGCAGGAGCGCATCGAAGTTGAAGCCGTAGATCGCGAGCACCCAGATCGTCATGACGAACGCGCCGCCGATCAGCAGGAAGGCCTTGACGATCTGCACCCAGGTCGTGCCCTTCATGCCGCCGATGAGCACGTAGATGATCATCAGCACGCCGACGACCGCGATGACGAGCGATTGGCCGACCCCGCTGTCGATGCCGAGCAGCAACGACACGAGTCCGCCGGCGCCGGCCATCTGCGCGAGCAGGTAGAAGAAGCACACCGCGAGCGTCGTGAGCGCGGCGGCCATGCGCACCGGCGTCTGCTTGAGGCGGAACGACAGCACGTCGGCCATCGTGAACTTGCCCGTGTTGCGCATGAGCTCGGCGACCAGCAGCAGGGCGACGAGCCACGCGACGAGGAATCCGATCGAATACAGGAATCCGTCGTAGCCGTTGACCGCGATCGCGCCGCAGATACCGAGGAAGGATGCGGCGGAGAGATAGTCGCCCGCGATCGCGAATCCGTTCTGCGTACCGGTGAATGAACGTCCGCCCGCGTAGTAGTCGGCTGCCGTCTTATTGTTGCGACTCGCCCTGATGACGATGAAGAGG
>JBQDJW010000510.1:0-3091 GCA_052086425.1 Pseudoclavibacter sp.
GTCGTTCTCCACACCGTCATCGCCTGGACCCACCATTTGTCAGACACGCCCTAGTCAGCCTTTGTCGTCGGTGATGAATCGGTCGTTGTGGCCATGGGTGGTCGGATCCCGCGCTCCTCGAGAATGGGCAGCACGGTGTCGCGGAAGTACGGGAATTCGTCGGTGTAGTTGACGAACGAGAGGGTGGTGCCGTCGAAGCCGGCGGCCTGGATCGCTTCGATGCCGTCTGCGACCTGCTCGGGTGTGCCGACGAGTTGCACGCCGCCGTGGCCGACCGCGAACGCGTCTTTGACCTGGGCGAGCACCTCGGGCGGGAATGACTGCGAGTGGGCGATCTGCAGGCGAACGGTATTGTCGAGGGCCTCTTGGTCGACGAACTCGCGCGCGGTGCGATCGACGTAGGCGCGCGCCTCTGCCTCGGTCGGTCGGCACACGACGTGGGCGACGGTGATGACCTTGATGCTTCGGCCGGCCGCGGCCGCCTGTTCGCGCAGCTCGGCGTTCTCGGCCTTGGCCCGGTCGAGGTCGAGCGCGGTGGCGAAGAGGTAGTCGACGTTGCGAATCGCGAAAGCTCGCCCCTGCTTGGAACCGGCCGCGTTGATGATGGGAAGCGGGCGGCGAGGCTTCGGGTCGCCGTGCACGTTCTCGAGATGGAAGAACTCTCCGTCGTAATCGAAGCGCTCCTCCGAGGTCCACAGTCGGCGAATAATGTCGAACCACTCCTGCGCGAGGTTGTAGCGCGTGTCGTGGTCGTCGGGAAGGCTCAGGCCGAACGCTCGATACTCCGGCTCGTTCCAGCCCGCGACGATGTTCAGGCCGATGCGGCTGCCGCTGATGTGATCGATGGTCGCGAGCTGCTTCGCGACGACGACGGGGTGGTTCATGGCGGTGTGCACGGTCGCGAAGACGTGCAGGTTCGTCGTGTTCGCGAGGAGTCCGGTCGCCCAGGTCATGGTCTCGAGCACGGTGCCGTGGAAGTTGGTGCTGCCGCCGTTGCCCACCCAGCGCGCGACGGGGAGCATGAAATCGATGCCTGACGCATCGAGCATCTTGGCGAGTTCCAGGTTTCTCTCCCACGACGCATCCCACCGCTCGGGAACCGTCGTGATGGTCATGCCGCTCGAGCAGTTCGAGGTGAAGGTTCCGAGCAGAAAGTGGTTCTTGTCGACGAATGCCTCAGCCATCGCCTACCTCCGAATCTGAGTGATTCGCCACGGGCGTCGAGGCGTGATGCCTGACGCGCGACGAGACGAACGCGGACCGCGGTGTCGGTTCGTGTGGCAAACGTTGGGGGTGCCGATGCGGGTGTGTCCAGACTCGTGCTCGACATTTCGCTCTGAGAAATGCGCGACCGAATGGCGGTGTCGAAGGTGGATCGTTGCTGCGCGTTCTGGATCGACGGGCCGCCCGGGCGCTGCCTAGCGTTACTCGGCAGAAGCCACGCAACGCCGCGTGACCGGCGACGCAGATCGTCGTCGCGCTGAGATCTGGAGTGCAGCCATGAGTACGTCTTCGTTCGGCACCGTCATCGTCACGGGCGGTGCAACCCTGATCGGCGCCGGTGTCGTCGAGTGCCTGCATGAGCAGGGATGGCACGTCATCGTCGCCGATATCGATGTCGAGGGCGGGCAGCGGCTCGCCGACGCGCACGAGCGCGTGACGTTCATGCGCACCGACATCACCGACGACGCACAGCTGGCCTCGCTGGTCGAGGCCGCAGCAGCGGCGCCGGGCGGCCTTGTCGGCCTCGTGAATCTCGCCGCGAGCTACGTCGATGACGGGGCGTCGACGAGCCGTGACGACTGGTTGCGGTCGCTCGACATCAGCCTCGTCTCGGCGGCGATGCTCGCCGAGCTCGCGCGGCCGCACCTGGCGTCGACGCGCGGGGCCATCGTCAATTTCACCTCGACCTCGGCCAAGGTCGCGCAGACGGACCGGTGGGTGTATCCGGCGGCGAAGGCCGCCATGGTGCAGCTCACGCGCAGCCTCGCCCTCGACTTCGCGGCAGACGGGATCCGCGTCAACTCGGTGAACCTCGGCTGGACCTGGTCGGCCGTCATGGATCAGTTGAGCGGGGGCTCCATCGAGAAGACCGATCGGGTCGCCGGTGCCTTCCACGTGCTCGGTCGCGTCGGGCGGCCGAAGGAGATCGGCGAGGTCGTCGCGTTCCTGCTCTCCGACCGCGCGAGCGTCGTGACGGGGGCCGACTGGGCCGCCGACGGCGGGTACTCGGCCATCGGTCCGGAGCAGACGACGCCGGCCATCCCGCTGCTCGCCGCCGAGTAGGTCTCGGCAACACCACACGACACGACCCAACAACGGAAAAGGACACGACGATGACAACGACGTCACCAACCATGTACTCGGTATCGAAGGTTCGCGGGGACGGGCCGAACGCCGCCCGCAGCGTTCCGGAGGCGCTCGAGAAGATCGAAGAGCTGCGGCCGTTCATCGCCGAGCGGGCGGCAGAGGGCGAGCGCCGGCGCAACGTGACGCCAGAGGTGATCGATGCGCTCACCGAGGCCGGCGTCTTCCGCGCGTCGGTGCCCGAGTCGTACGGCGGGTACACCGCCGGCGTGCTCGATCGGTTCAACATGTCGCGCGCCGTTGCCCGCGCCGACGGTGGGGCCGGGTGGGTGACGGCCATCATGCTCGGGAACAACTGGATTCTCGGGCTGTTCCCGAAGCAGGCGCAAGACGATGTGTTCCGTGCTGATCCGGATGCGCGGGTGACGGCGATCATCGCCGTCGACGGCCGTGCCGACAAGGTTGACGGCGGGTATCGCGTGAGCGGCCGCTGGGGTTACAACTCTGGTGTCGCCTACACGTCGTGGGTGCTCGTCGCAGCCGCAGTGCACGACGAGAACGGCGACTTCGTCGACACGGCGCAGCTCATGGTGCCGATCAGCGAGGTGATAGTGGAGGACACGTGGCACGTCGCGGGTCTGCGTTCTTCCGGCAGCAACACGATCATCGCCGAAGACCTCTTCGTGCCCGAGTATCGGGTGCTGCACCACGGCCCGACCGTGTCGGGCGGCAACGCGAGCGATGGCGATGCGACCTACCGCACGGCCTTCGTCGCGTCGCTGTC
>JBQDJW010000511.1:0-3076 GCA_052086425.1 Pseudoclavibacter sp.
CCGCAGACGGCCAGCGGGATGCGCGCGATGCGGGGCCAGATCGGGCACGTGCCGCAGGACGCACTGTCGAGCTTCGACCCGCGTCGCACCGTCGGGGCGATCCTCGCCGACGCGATCACGCGGGGCTCGAGCCGATCGCTGCGGAGGCACCGCTCGGCGGTCGAAGCGGCGCTCGATGAGGTGGGACTCCCCCGCGAGGTCGCCTCGCGCAGGCCGTTGCACCTGTCCGGCGGGCAGCGGCAGCGCGTCGCGATCGCGCGGGCGCTCGCGGCCGCGCCGCGCATCCTCGTGTGCGACGAGGCCGTCTCGGCGCTCGACCCGGCCTCGACCGACGACGTGCTCGCGGTGCTCGAGCGAATTCAGCGCGAGCGCGGCCTCGCGATGCTGTTCATCTCGCACGATCCGCTCGTCACGGCGCGTGTGAGCCACCGGATCGCACGCATGGCCGAGGGGCGCCTCGAGACAGACGGCGTAGACGACGGGGCGGGGAGCCCGGTGGACCCGTCGGGCACGCCGCCGCCGCCCTGCCCAAAGGGTTGTCTGGCGACCCCGTGAAGCGGGCGTCTCGCGGGCGATCCGCAACAGCGTCGCGCCGACGCGGCACCGCCGGCCTATTGCTCGATCGCAGCGGCACCCTCGCCGGGCACTGCGACCGGCCCCGTCCAGGCGCCCGGCCCGCGCTCGCCCGCGGCCCACTGCGCTGCGTGCCGATCGAGGAACTCGAACACCTCGCGCTGGTCGACGCCCGGAAACTCGCCACCGGGTAGGGGCGAGAACACGTGCTGGTGCACGCGCGCGCTCGGCCACGACCTGCCCGACCAGCGGGACGCGAGGTCGGGGGCCGGCCGCCGGCAGCATCCGGGGTCGTCGGGGCACGATGAGACGGCGCGCTGCGTCGTATCGCGCCCGCGGAACCACCTCGCCTCGTCGAACGGCACGCCGATCGTGATCGAGAACTCGCGTGATTCGGTACGCCCCGTCTGGGTCGAGCACCAGTAGGTGCCTGCTGGCGTGTCGGTGTACTGATAGGTCGTCGTGGTGCGGTTGCGCTGCCCGAGTGCGCGCCGCGCGAGGAACCGCCGACACGCGAGCTGCCCCTCGACCGATCCCGTGATGTCGGTCGGCAGCGGCAGACCGTCGTTCTCGTAGACGCGCGCGATCGTGCCGTCGTCGTCGACGCGCAGGAAGTGCAGGCGAACATCGAGGTGCGTCGTGAGCAGGTTCGTCATGCGCAGCGCCGCGGCCTCGTGCGTCACGCCGAAGGCGTCGCGAAAGTCCTCGACCGACATGTCTCGCCGCTCCTTCGCGTCGCGCAGAAACGCGACCGAGCGTTCGCGCGGCATGAGG
The DNA here is from genome assembly GCA_052086425.1 of Pseudoclavibacter sp. Classification (GTDB taxonomy): domain Bacteria; phylum Actinomycetota; class Actinomycetes; order Actinomycetales; family Microbacteriaceae; genus Pseudoclavibacter. The sequence continues at coordinate 1,348 of JBQDJW010000511.1, forward strand.
CACGAGGCCGCGAAGTAGTTGATCTCGAGCCGTTGGCGAAGGAAGTCGGCGTAGTCGCGCGGCCGTTCGTGCCCGAGCACGCGGTGCGCCATGGCCTGCAGAGCCATGGCGCGCAATCCGTGCCCGCCCGGGATCGACGCGGGCGGCAGATAGATTCGGCCGTGCTCGAGGTCGGTGATCGACCGCGTCGAGCTCGGCAGGTCGTCGACGTAGATGAGGTCGAACCCGAGGTGCCTCGCCATCTCGTCGACGGCGTGGTGCGAAAGCGCCCCTGGCGGGTGGTCGACGACCTTGAGCAGATCGTCTGCGGCCGCGTCGAGCTCAGGGATCGAGTTGTCGAGCTCGCGCATGCGCAGCCGCTGCTCGGTGTTCGCGCGACGCGCCTCCTCGGGCGTCTCGGTCGCCTCGTGGTCTCGTCGCCGCAGCTCGCGGTGCATGCCGGCGAGCGCGGCGAGCACGTCGTTCGGGAGCGATTTCGTCGCCCCGACCTGCGGCAGGCCGAGCGATCGATACAGCTCGCTCGACTGCGCCCGCTCGACCTCGACCTCGAGGCGCGTGCGCTCGTCGGGCGGAGCCTGGCTCAGCATGTCGGCGAGGTCGATATCCATGGCGTCGGCGATCTGCTGCAGCACCGAGAGCTTCGGTTCGCGCTTGCCCGTCTCGAAGAGCGAGAGCTGGCTCGCGAGCAGCCCGGTGCGCGCCCCGAGCGCCTCGAGGGTCAGGCCGCGCCGCTTCCGAAAGAACCGGATGCGCCGGCCAAGAATGAGCGTATCCACGGCGGCCTCCTCTTTGGCTTTCGGGCTCCGGGACGCGACGACGCCCCCAGGCAACTTCACAGCACCCATAGTTTTGCGCATCCTGCGAAAGATTGACCACGATTCGCGTGGAACTCGCCGCACAATTCCGCACTTTTGTAAACTTCCGCAGTTTTTGTCACCGCCCAAGGGTGCCGTCGGCGCACGTCTGGGTGAAAATGGTCAGAACGTCGCCGCCCGCCAACATCGAAAGCAGCACCATGTCTCCACACGCTGTCGTGTCAACCGCCGATATCCCTCAGTTGTCTGCGAACCCCGAGGTCAACGAGTGGGTCGTGGCAACGGCTGAGCTGACCAAGCCGACCCAGGTCGTGTGGTGCGACGGCAGCGACGAGGAGTTCGATCGCCTCGCGCAGCAGATGGTCGACGCCGGCACGCTGATTCGCCTGAATCCGGAAAAGCGCCCGAATTCATTCCTCGCCCGCTCCGACGCAGGCGACGTCGCCCGAGTCGAGAGCCGCACGTACATCTGCTCGACGCGCGAAGAGGATGCGGGCCCCACGAACAACTGGCGCGAGCCCGGCGAGATGCGCGCGGAACTGCAGCCCCTGCTCGACGGGGCGATGCGTGGCCGCACGATGTACGTCGTGCCGTTCGCGATGGGTCCGCTCGGCGGCGCGATCACGCAGTACGGCATCGAGATCACCGACTCGCCCTACGTCGTCGCCTCGATGGCACTCATGACTCGCTCGGGCTCGGCGGCACTCGAGTACATCAGGCCGGGCAACGAGTGGGTCAAGGCGCTGCACTCGGTCGGCGCGCCCCTGGTCGACGCCGACGGCAATGCCACGGACGACGTCGCCTGGCCGCACAACGAGACGAAGTACATCACCCACTTCCCCGAAGACCGCGAGATCATCTCGTTCGGCTCGGGCTACGGCGGCAACGCGCTGCTCGGCAAGAAGTGCTTCGCG
>JBQDJW010000512.1:0-3072 GCA_052086425.1 Pseudoclavibacter sp.
CTGCGCACGATCATCGGGTGGCCGAGCCCCAACAAGCAGAACACCGGCGGTATCCACGGCTCGGCCCTCGGCGCCGACGAGCTCGCCGCGGTGAAGCAGCTGCTCGGATTCGACCCCGAGCAGACCTTCGAGGTCGCCGACGAGGTGCTCGAGCACACTCGCCGCCTCGGCGAGCGCGCGAAGGCGACCCGCGACGACTGGCAAGACGCCTTCGACGCGTGGGCCGAGGCCAACCCGGAGCGCCGCGCGTTGCTCGAACGCCTCTCCGCAGGTGACCTGCCCGACGGCATCGACGCGGCTCTGCCGGACTTCGCCGGCGTCGAGAAGGTGTCAACCCGCAAGGCATCCGGACAGGTCATCAACGCGATCGCGCCGATCATGCCGGAGCTGTGGGGCGGCTCCGCCGACCTCGCCGGGTCGAACAACACGACCATCTCGTCGGCGGCGTCGTTCATCCCCGCCGAGCACTCGACGAAGTCGTGGAGCGGCAACCCCTACGGGCGCGTGCTGCACTTCGGTATTCGCGAGCATGCGATGGGCGCGATCCAGAACGGCATTGCGCTGCACGGCCCGACGCGTGCCTTCGGCGGCACCTTCCTGATGTTCTCCGACTACATGCGTCCGTCGGTGCGCCTCGCTGCGCTCATGAACATCCCGACCGTCTACGTGTGGACCCACGACTCGATCGCCCTCGGCGGCGACGGGCCGACGCACCAGCCGGTCGAGTCGCTCACGGCACTGCGCGCGATCCCCAACTTGACGATCGTGCGCCCGGCGGACGGCCCAGAGACGGCCGCCGTCTGGCTCGAGACGCTCCGCCGCCATGGCGGCCCGATCGGGCTCGTGCTCTCGCGACAGGACCTGCCCGTCGTCGCGCGAGGCGACGGCGACGCGGACGGCGAGACGTTCGCATCGGCGTCGAACGCCGTCAAGGGCGCCTATGTGCTGGCCGAGGCGGCGGGCGGCGCGCCTGAGGTCATCCTGCTCGCCACCGGCTCCGAGGTGCAGTACGCCGTCGAAGCCAGGGAGCGGCTGCAGGCCGACGGCACGCCGACGCGCGTCGTCTCGGTCCCGAGCTTCGAGTGGTTCGCCGAGCAGGACGACGCCTACCGCGAGCAGGTGCTCCCGGCCGCCGTGACGGCGCGCGTCAGCGTTGAAGCGGGCCTCGCGCTGACCTGGCTGCCGCTCATCGGCTCGCGCGGCCGCTCGGTCTCGGTCGAGACCTTCGGCGCCTCCGCCGACGGCGGGGTGCTGTACGAGGCCTACGGCATCACCACGGATGCTGTCGTGGACGCCGCGAAGGCGACGCTCGCCGCCGAATAGCGACCGGACAGCATCCCCGACATCGATCACGCAACGCCTGTCACTGCAAAGGAACTCCATGTCGAATCCCAACACTCAGGCTCTCAGCGACGCCGGCGTCAGCATCTGGCTCGACGACCTGTCGCGCGAACGACTCACGAGCGGCTCGCTGAAGGCGCTCATCAACGAGAAGAACGTCGTCGGCGTCACGACGAACCCGACGATCTTCGCCGGCGCCCTCGCGAGCGGGGCCGGATACGAGGCGCAGGTGAGCGAGCTCGCTGCTGCCGGTGCTGACGTCGACGAGGCGATCTTCCACATCACGACGACCGACGTGCGCGACGCGTGCGACCTGTTCGCCGGGGTCTTCGAGTCGACTGGCGGCGTCGACGGCCGCGTGTCGATCGAAGTCAGCCCGAAGCTCGCGCGCGACACCGACGCGACGATCGCCGAAGCCAAGCAGCTCTGGGCCGAGGTCGACCGGCCGAACGTCTTGATCAAGATCCCGGCGACCGTCGAGGGTCTTCCCGCCATCACCGAGGCCATCGCGTCGGGGATCAGCGTCAACGTCACGCTGATCTTCTCGCTCGAGCGCTACCGCCACGTCATCAACGCGTACCTCACGGGCCTCGAGCTCGCGAAGGAGCGCGGGATCGAGCTCGCCGGCATTCACTCGGTCGCGTCGTTCTTCGTCTCGCGCGTCGATGTCGAGATCGACAAGCGCCTCGCGCAGATCGAGGGCGACGAGTCCGGCGCGGTCCGCTCCCAGTCGGCCGTCGCCAACGCCCGCCTCGCTTACGAGGTCTTCACCTCGACCTTCGAGTCGGAGCGCGCCGCGCTGCTGCTCGACGCCGGCGCGAACCGCCAGCGGCCGCTCTGGGCATCGACGGGTGTCAAAGACCCGAGCCTGCCTGACACGCTGTACGTGACCGAGCTGGTCGCCCCTGACACCGTCAACACCATGCCAGAGAAAACGCTCGACGCCCTCGCCGACCACGGCGACGTGACCGGCGACAGCGTGAGCGGCGCCGCGCAGTCCGCCAACGAGTTGCTCGACCGTGTCGGCGCCGTCGGCGTCAACTACGACGACGTCGTCACGCTCCTCGAGACCGAGGGCGTCGACAAGTTCATCGCCTCGTGGGACGAGCTGCAGGCGACCGTCTCGAAGGCACTCGAGGGCGCGAAGGGGGCCTGACCATGAGCATCGCTGTTTCCACCTCGGGCGCCGCGAGCGACGCGGTCGCCCGGAACCTGCCGACGCTCGTCGCCGATGGCTTCGCGAGCAGACTGTTCGCGAAGGACGCCACTCTGTGGGGCGAGGCCGCCGAAGCGGAGTCGAGCAAACGGCTCGGCTGGACGAACGCGCACGACGTGTCGCGCGAGCTCGTCGACGACATCATTGCGCTCCGCGACGAGTTCCGCGCCGCGGACGTCGACCGCGTCGTGTTGTGCGGCATGGGCGGCTCATCGCTCGCTCCTGAGGTCATCACGCGCACGGTCGGGGTCGAGCTCACCGTGCTCGACTCGACCGACCCCGCGCAGGTCTCGGCCGCCATCGCCGACCGCCTCGAGCGCACCGCCGTCGTCGTGTCGTCGAAGTCCGGCTCGACGGTCGAGACCGACTCGCAGCGGCGCGCATTCGCGGCGGCGTTCGAGGCGGCAGACATCGATCCCACCGGCCGCATTGTCATCGTGACCGACCCGGGTTCACCTCTCGAGTCGGCCTCGCGCGAGTCCGGCTACCGGGTCTTCCTTGCGGACCCGACGGTC
>JBQDJW010000513.1:0-3054 GCA_052086425.1 Pseudoclavibacter sp.
CTCCGGCGTCATTGCGTGCCGCGCCTCGATGTGCACGACCGAGCGGATCACGAACGCCGTCACGACGCTCTCATCGGCGCCGAACCCGTGCTCGACATGGAAGGGCTCCCACGGGTTCAGCTCTTCGTTCTCGCCGATCACGGAAGAGAAGCGCGACGGCGTTCCCTGCGTCGCCTGGTCGAGGAGGTGCGGCTTCAGACCGAAAACGTTGTTCAGCGCGAGGCGGATCGCACGGCCAATTGTCGCGTTGGCGCGGAATCCCGAGCCGAAGATGTTTCCGGCGCTGTTGATGCCGATCTCATCGCGCACCGGCCCGTTCACGAGCAGGAACGGTGCGGTGCCGGTCGTCGACTGCCAGATGCCGCGCACGGGGTGCGGCTCCTTGGCGATCGACTCCCACGCCGCGATGACCGCAGGCACGTACTCGGGCTTGCAGCCCGCGAGCGCCGCGTTCAGCGCGGCGAGCTCGACGGTCAGCGATCGGTTGAGGTGGGGAATCCGGAACAGCACTTCGTCGGGCTTGCGGTCGGTCGCCGCGAGGAACTCGTCGAGGATCGACTGCGTCACGGGTACGACTGGCATGCCGTCCGTCCAGTCGTTCTCGAACGCCGCCTCGATCGCGGCGCGCACAGCGGTGCCGTCGATCTCGCTCAACTGCGCGGACTGCGCCGTCGTTTCGGTCGTCATGCCTCAACCCCCAGAATGCTCAGCACCTGCGGAAGCGCCTGCTCGGCGCGCCCGCGAATCTCATCGCCGTTCAGGCTCGCGACCGGGTGCGGTACGGCCATGAACTCGAAGTCGGGAAATCCCTGCACCGTCGCCATGGCGCGGCCGGAGGCGAAGAACGAGTCCGACGTGATTGACACGGTCGGGACTCCGGCCTGCTCGAGCAGCAGCCCGTCGGCGACGGTCGCTGCGCTGCACGAGCCGCAGTCGCCGACCGCGGTGACGACGATGTCGCTCTCACGCACGATCTCATCCAGCAGTTCCTGCTTGGCGGGGGTGCCGAAGTAGTCCTTCGTGTACAGCTTGGTGCTGCCGACCTTCTGCGTGGTCGTGAGAAGCTCGCCGAGCGCTTCGAGCAGCAGCGTCGCGTTCGGTTTCGTGTTGTCGAGGAGCCCCACCCGCAGGCCTTCGAGGCTCACGGGGCGGGGCGAGAGCGTTGTCGCGGCGGTATCGCCGGCGACCCCGGTCGGGTCGAGCATGGGCTCTAAAGCGGCCATGGCATCCCTTTCGTTCGGTCGCGAGCCCTCTTCGGCCCGCGTGCAGCCGAACTGTCGCACGGGCATTCGAACCCCTTCGCGCGCCGTTTCGCAGGGTGGAAAACGGCGAGTCGGCCTCACGCGCGGGGGCCACAGTGGGAGGCATCCGATGCGAAGGAGCACGATGACCGACACCGAAACGACGACGTTCGAGGCCACGATCGCCGCCCTCGACGGGGCCGAGGGAACCGCCTTCGGACCGTCGAACTGGCGCGAGATCACGCAGCACGACATCGACACGTACGCAGATCTCACGGGCGACGACAACCCCATCCACGTCGATGCCGAGGCGGCCGCCGCGTCCCCGTTCGGCACGCGGATCGCGCACGGGATGCTGACCCTTGGCATGGTCGTGCGTCATCTTCGCGAGATCTACCGCATCACCGATACCGGCACCGGAATCGTCTACGGGTTCAACCGCATCCGGTTCCCCGCCCCCGTTCCCACGGGCGGTCGCATCCGCGTTCGCGGCACGATCGCAGACGTGACCCAAATCGACGGCGGCGTGCAGGTGGCCCTCGACCTCGTGTACGAACTCGAGGGCGGCACGAAGCCGGTCACGGCCGCACAGCTCGTGCTGCGGCACCTGCGATGAGCGGCGGGCCGAAGACAGAGACGGATGTGGCGCTCGCGTCGGCCGAGACCCATCCGGTTTCGACCGGTCCGGCCGGCCCGCCGAACGCGGCCGGAGAGTGGGCGCCCCACTACAGCGACCTCTGGCAGGGCATCGCGCTTCGCGACCCCGACCGTCGCGCCGTCGTCATGCCCGACGGCGAGGTGACGTGGGGGCAGCTCCGCGTGGAGGCCGGCGCGATCGCCGCGCACCTGACCCGTGCCGGGCTCGTGAGGGGCGACGCCGCTGCGACGCTGCTCTACAACCGGGCCGAGTTCCTCACGTTCCTGTGGGCGTGCCTGTCGATCGGCGTCGCGCCCGTCGCGATCAATTATCGATATCGCGCATCCGAGGTACGCGAGCTGCTCGTCGACTCGAACTGCCGCTCCTTCGTGTACCAGGCGTCGGAGCGCGACCTCGCGCTCGAGGCCGCCGACGGGCTTGATATCGACCTCGTGGAAGTCGACGACGTTGCGTTCGCCGAACCCGTGAACGGGACCTCGCAAAAACAGGTCCAAGAGCCCGTCGAGGGGAGCCCTGCGACGCTTCGATCTACTCAGGGAACGCCATACGCCGACATCGTCGCTGCCGGCGGCGACATGCCGGAATCGGCACCCCGCGGCGCCGACATGCGCCTCTACACGGGAGGCACGACCGGTTCGCCGAAGGCGGTCGTGTGGGATCTCGACACGCTCCTCGTCGTGCGCCGCAACTCGACCTGGGGGCTCATCGGGGCCACCCCGCCTGCCACGTTCGACGAGGCCGTCGACATCGCGGTCGACCCGGATCGCCCGCAGCTCGTGACGCTGCCGATGAGCCCCCTGCTGCACGGAACGGCGCAGTCGGCGACGATGGCGACGCTCGCCATCGGCGGCTGCGTCGTCCTGCAGGGCGCGCCCCGCATGAAGGTGGGGCGCGTGTACGACCTGATCCGCGAACATCACGTGACCCGCGTGATCGTGGCCGGTGACGTGCTCGCACTCCCCCTCGTGGAGGCCGCGGAGGCCGGCGGCGGTCTTCCGGAGGTGACCTCGGTGATCAGCTCGGGCATGCGCCTCTCCGCGGACACGAAGCGCCGCCTGCACGTGCAAGGCGACGGCGTGACGATCGGGGACAGGGTCGCGGCGAGTGAGGGCGGGCCCTACGCGCTCGGTACTTCGCACTCCGCAGACGAGGTGT
>JBQDJW010000514.1:0-3049 GCA_052086425.1 Pseudoclavibacter sp.
CAATGGCGACTAGCAGGCCGAGGGCCGCGAACGTCGTGGGGAAGCCGAGCATCTGGTAGGCGGCGAATGCCAAGAGCGTCAGCGTCAACGACCAGGTCGGCCATCGGCGCAGGAGCGCGACGCTGCCGCCCTGGATCACGATGAGTGCGACGCCGAGCAGATTGAGCGGTCGATCGGGTGACGCCGCCAGTTCAAGTCCCTGCTGGGCCACGCCCGGAACGAACGACAGGCCGACGAGAACGACTGCGGTCAACACGTCCCACTTGACTGGCGCCAGCGCGACGCGGACAGCCCCCATCTCTGAATCGTACGTGGAGACTGCCACGCGCTCTTGCGCTACAGGACCTGCATTCGGGGCGTTGCAACCATCGTTGCCCATGTCGACCTTCGCATCGCGCCCGGCGTTGCGTTCACTCGACGCTCTGCATTCGCTGCTTCGATCCGCCTCGATGTTGAGGCGCTGGTCACCTCTGACGTTCGCCCGCTGCCGCACGGAGTGCGATGGCGATGGATCCGTCGATGACGAACAGCGCGCACATCGCGACGGCGCCGGGTCGGCGACCACCCCGGGCGTACTCCCGCGCGAACACGAGGTGGAGCAGGCTCCGCACGGCGACGGTGCGCCAGCGCCCGTGCGAGGCTCGGCCGGCGATGATCGCGGCGCCGAGCGTGAGATCGGCGATACCGAGCGCCCGTCGGCTCTTGGGCTCGGAGCCTGACAGGCCGAGCAATTTCCCGCCAGTGAGCGGCGCGACGGCGAGCAGGCCACCGAGGGCGATGGAAACGAGGCCGACCGCGTCGGCCGCGACAGCGGGGAGAACCTTCGGATCTCCTTTGAGGTCGGATGCCCGACCTTGCGCGGCGCCGTCAACTGCAGGCCAGGCGGCCCAGTGCTCACCGAGTTCTCACAGAGCCGCCCAGAACGAGGCCAGCGCGGCCCGTCAGCGTCGCATCCATGAACAGCATCGACGTCCAAGGGCTGACCAAACGCTACGGCCAAGACACCGCGGTGGATGACCTGTCGTTCACCGTGGAGGCCGGCCACGTGACCGGGTTCCTCGGCCCGAACGGCGCGGGCAAGTCCACGACCATGAAGATGATCCTGGGGCTTGCCGCTCCGACCCGCGGCTCGGCCACCCTCGACCGCCGCCGCGAGCCAGACCTGCCGGCACCCCTGACGCGCGTCGGAGCACTGCTCGACGCAGGGGCCGTGCACGGCAGTCGATCCGCCAAAGACCACCTCCTGGCGCTCGCGGTGAGCAATGGCCTGCCGTCCGGTCGGGTCGGCGCCGTCCTCGAGCAGACCGGCCTGACGAGCGTCTCCGGTAAACGCGTCGGGGGATTCTCGCTCGGGATGCGCCAGCGGCTCGGGATCGCCGCAGCACTGCTCGGCGACCCGTCGGTGCTCATCTTCGACGAGCCGGTGAACGGGCTCGACCCCGAGGGCATCCGGTGGATCAGAGTGTTCATGCGCTCCCTGGCGCACGAGGGCCGCGCCGTGTTGGTCTCCAGCCACCTGATGAGTGAGATGGCGCAGACCGCCGACCACTTGGTCGTCATCGGCCGCGGAAAGCTGATCGCGGACACCAGCATGAGCGGCTTCATGGAGGCCAACGGCGCGGGCACCGTGGTCGTCCGCGCCACAGAGCCCGGCAACTTCGCCCGCCTGCTCACCGCAGCCGGTGCCACCGTGCGCGACGGACTCGAGTCCTCGCTCGTCGTCTCTGGCATGACCGGTGCCGAGATCGGCAAGCTCGCCGCCTACCACGATGTGGTACTCAGCGAGCTCGCCCCCCAACAGGCCTCGTTGGAGGACGCCTTCATGGAACTGACCAACGACACCATCGAGTACCAGGGAGTCGCCTCATGACCGCCATCGCCGAAGCCTCGGAAGTCCCCTTCACGAAGACCTTCCACGCCGAGTGGATCAAGTTCCGCAGTTTGCGGACCAATTGGTACACCCTGGCCGGCCTCGTCGTCGCCGGGGTCAGCGTCATCGTGCTCGGCATGGGTGCCATCGGGAGCGACTTCGCGGATATGACCGCCGCGGACCGGGCGGCCTGGGACCCGACCGGCCAGAGCCTGACGACGTACATCGTCGCCCAGTTGATCATCGGCGTGCTTGGGGTCCTGGTCATCACCTCGGAGCACGGGAGTGGCCTGATCCAGGCGACGCTGGCCGCCACACCACGGAGGCACCGGTTGCTCGCGGCCAAGGCGGCGCTGATCGCGGGTGTCGCGGCGGTCACCGGGCAGGCGGTCATGTTCATCTCCTTCTTCCTCGGGCAGACCCTGCTCGCCGCACAGGGCGTGCCGAACGCGGGTCTCGGTGACCCGGGCGTGCTCCCCGCCGTTCTGGGCGGCGGCGTCTACCTGACGGCGATCGCGCTGCTCGGCGTCGGCCTCGGTACAATCCTGCGCACCACGGCGGGCGCGATCGTCGGTCTGGTGGCCATCGTCTTCCTGATCCCGGGGTTCGCCGGCCTCATCCCGTCGTGGCTCGCGGGCATTCTGGACTTCTGGCCGACTCTGGGCGCGGTGGCTGTCGTGGGCACGATCCCGGACCCCGCCTACCCGTACCCGTGGCTGAACCTGGCCGGGATGTGCGTCGGGGTCGCAGCGGTCCTCGCGGTCGCGTTCGTCCTGTTCCGCCGCCGAGACGTGTGACGCCCAGGGCCGCGGAGGGCAGCGCGTCCGCCCGATTCACCCCGCACCTCCGTACGCTGATCGGCGTGGGGAAAACGGGTGAGGTCGGGCGTCCGCCGTCGGGCGCGCAGCGGTTACTCGTGGTCGACGACGACGACACCGTTCGCGAGTTGCTCGCCGCGACCCTGCGGTTCGCCGGGTTCGAGGTGACCTCCGCGGCCACTGCAAGTGCGGCGGTGGCCGCGGCCGTCGCGGAATCGCCCGATCTCGTGGTGCTCGACGTGATGCTGCCGGACCTGGACGGATTCGAGGTGGTCCGGCGGCTGCGCGAGCGGCCATCGGGCGGCCGCGTCGGCACCGTACCCGTCCTCTTTCTCACCGCAAGGGGGCGCCAGGCCGACAA
>JBQDJW010000515.1:0-3048 GCA_052086425.1 Pseudoclavibacter sp.
ACGACGCCCGAGCACCGACCCCCAGCACCGACCCGCGACCCGCGAGGAGACCGAGTGACCCGCAAGGACTACGGCGTGTTCCTGCCGAGCGCGGCCGGAGGTTGGATGATCTCGTCGACCGCGCCGTACCCGCCGGCCGACTACGACTACAACCGTCAGGTCGCGATGCTCGCCGACGACCTCGACCTCGACTTCGTCATGGCCATGTCGAAGTGGCTCGGGTTCGGCGGGGCGACCGACCACTGGGGCGAGACGATCGACTCGCTCTCGCTCATCGCCGCGCTCGCCGAGGCGACGACGCATGTCGGGGTCTGGGGAACGATCCACTGCAACGTGCAGCACCCGGCGTTCGCCGCCAAGATTTTCACGACGCTGCAGCAGATCAGCCACGGCCGGGCCGGCATGAACATCGTCAACGGTTCGTACGCCGACGAGTTCCGCCAGATGGGGCTGTGGGACGACTCGATGTCGCACCAAGACCGGTACCGCATGACCGAGGAGTGGATGACCGCCGTCGACCGGCTCTGGACCGAGCACGAGGTCAGCATGTCGAACGAGTTCTTCACGCTCGAGCGCTGCCAGTCGCGGCCGCACCCGGCAACCCGGCCGAAGATCGTGAGCGCGGGGCGCTCGGCGCTCGGGCGAAAGTTCCAGGCGAAGCACGCCGATGCGGCGTTCCTCGGCTCGGACAGCATGATCGAGATGCGCGAGTTCGCGAGCGACGTGCACGATCAGGCCTCGTCGCACGACCGTACCTGCGGCACCTACGCCATGCTCACACTGGTGATCGGCGAAACCGATGCCGCCGCCGAACGCACCGCGAACTACTACTCGAAGGGCATCGACCGGCTCGCGCTCGCCAACATGCGCAGCGCCTGGGGCTGGGCGCAAGACAAGGCGCTCTCCTGGGCAGAAGATGCGCCAGGCGAAGAGGCGTTCCAGACCCCATACGTGACCGGTTCGCCCGCGACGATCGCCGAGCGCGTGCACCGCGTGCTCGACGGTGCGGCGCTCGACGGAGTCATGCTGATCTTCCCCGACTACCTGCGCGACTTGCCGGTGTTCGGGTCTGAGGTGCTGCCGCTGCTGCGTGCGGCGGACGAATAGTCGCGCGGGGTCGGGGCCGCGAGGCTTGCTGCCGGGTGCCCGCCCGCTCGCGCGCACAGACGAATCGGGGGTGAGCATCCGGTGAACACTGCGGATGCTCACCCCCGTGAGGATTCGTGCGTCGCGGCCGAGCCGTGTACCGGTCGCGGCGCGCGTTTCATCGCAACCTAGTGCGTGTGGCCCGCGGCCTCTTCGCCGAACTTGAACGCGAGGCGGCCGTGCGCGAAACCGCCGCCGGCACGGATCGCGGTCGAGACCCACGCGGCCTCGGCGAGCTCCTGCTCGCTCGCGCCCGCCTTGACGGCGCGCTTCGAATGCGCGTCGATGCAGTAGACGCACTGCGTGGTGATGCCGACCGCGACGGCGATGAGCTCGCGGTACTTCAGCGGAATCGCCGGACCCTCCTCGGCGAACACCGCGCCGTCGAACGCCAGGAAGCCCTTGAGCATCTCGGGCGTCTGCTCCTTGTAGACCTTCGTGTATGAGGCGTCTTTCTCGCGGTCCATGTAGTCGCTCATTGTCAGCCTTTCGTGGTGTGCGGAATGGTGTGGCCAGTCTCGCCGATCGGCCCCGTGCCGCACTGAAACGCGCTCAGGTTCGGGCGCTCATTCGGTCCCAGGCCCGCGCGCGTTCGCGTTCGCGTGCGATGTGCGATGTGCGAGCGCAGGTTCGCGCCAATGATCGGATGCTCCCAGCCGTCGACAAGCAACGTCGCGTGCGCGCGCGGCATTCCGGGCAGTGCCGCAGCCAGCGTGGTGGGCCCCCGGCCCCCGGCTTGCCTACGGGATGAGGACGAGTTTGCCGCCGGCCTTCCCGCTCGTCGCGAGCTCCATGGCCTCGCGCCCCTCGGCGAGTGGGAACGCGCGCGCGATCGGCACGACGAGCTCACGCGCCCCGGCGAGGTCGATCAGGCGCTGCCGAACCCCATCGCGGAACACTTTGCTCGCAGGCTGCGAGCCGCCGATGTTGCGGATGCCCATGGTCTCGGCGACGTCGTATCGCGCGATGGTCAGGATGCGCGCGCGGTCGTCGACGAATTCGACCGACGTCTCGATCGCCTCGTCGGTGCCGACGGCGTCGAGGGCGGCGTCGATGCCCTCGGGAGCGAGCTCGCGCACGCGGTCGGCGAGGCCGGGGCCGTAGGTCGTCGGTACGCCGCCGAACCGGCGCACGTCGCCCGCGCGCCGCTCCGAGCTCGTGCCGATGACGCGCACGCCGAGGTGCGCGGCCTGCTGCAGCACGCTCACGCCAACGGCACCGGATGCGCCGTGCAGCAGCACGGTTTCGCCCGCCTTCGCGTCGACGCGGTAGAGCATCTCTGCGGCCGTCGTAGCCGCGAGCAACAGCCCGGCCGCCTCGTCGAACGGCAGGTCCGCGGGCTTCGCGTAGACGTCCTCCGCCGGCACGTTCACACGCGACCCGTGCGAGCCGAACACGCGAAACGCGAGCACCTCGTCGCCCGCCGCCCCGCCGCCCGAGGCGAGCTGCGCATCCGGGCCCATCTCGGCGACGACGCCCGCCAGCTCGTAGCCGAGGGCGAACGGCAGCGGCGAGTCGTCGGTCAGACGCCGGATCGACTTGAGGTCGACTGGGTTGACACCGCAGGCGCGCACGTCGACCTGGATCTCGCCGGGGCCAGGGGGCGGCACCTCGATGTCCTGGAGCTCGAGGGCCTCCGGCCCTCCCTTGAAGGTGGCAACCCAGCGTTTATCCATGAGTCGAGTCTTGCGGTGCGGCGGGGGCCGGTCAACCGTTCATGCTTGCGCCGCCTTCGAGACGGCCCCTGCGCGGCCCCTCGGGCGTCGGCGTGTTGACGGTCGCTGCGCGGCCCCTCGGGCATCGACACGCTCGAGAGTGCGGAAGTCGACGGTGGGCACGACCGTCGTGAAGACGGCCGTGCCCATCGGTGGGGGGAATGCGCCTACCGCTCTGCGGTGTGCC
>JBQDJW010000516.1:0-3031 GCA_052086425.1 Pseudoclavibacter sp.
AGCCGAGGCGTTCCGTGTCGACGACCTCGTTCTGGTGCATCGCGACTTGCTGCCCCGAGGCGATACCCGCCCACTCGACCTCTACCTGCACCGGATGCGCGCCACGGCCCGTCGAGACGATGGAACGCGAGACTCGGGCTGGTTTTTGGGCCCGGCAGGTGGCCTCACGCAGGTCAACCCGGGCGACCTCGCGTTCGAGCCCGCGCTGCGCTTGCTCGACGACTACGCGTTCATCGCCCCGGCGCTCCAGCTGCCGCCCGGCTGCCTCGTGCTGTTCGACGACACGGGAATCTTCGAGGTCGTCGACGCCGACGGCGCCGAGCGCTGGCCCCGCGACGAATAGCCGCAGTCCGGACACCAGGCCCCGCCTCCTGCCAGGATGAGTCGCATGGCCCAGCCCCGACGCGATCGCGAGCGCACCGCGCCCGAGGTGCGGCCGCTGCCGAGCTACGCCGCCGGCGAGCTCGAGGTGCCCTGGGGCATCGGCACCTTCGGCGAGCGGGTCGACCGGGCGACGCATTGGCCGGCCCACTCGCATCCGACCCACGAGCTGATCCGAAACGAGCGCGGCATCTCGACCATCAGCGTCGGGCGCCGTACCTGGACCATCACGCCGGCGCTCGGACTCTGGATGCCGGCCGGTGTCGCCCATTCGGGCTCGGCGCCCGCCGACACCTGGTACCGCACGACCCACTTCGATATCTGGCTCGTCGACGACGCCCCGGCGGCGCCCGTCGCGGTCGACCTCAGCCCGCTGCTTCGCCTGCTGCTCGATCGTCTCGACGACCCGACCCTCTCGGTGCGATCGCGCGCGACGACCGAGGCGATGGTGCTCGACGTGCTCGAGCCCGCGTCGAACGAGCTGCTCGTGCACGCGCCAACGTCCAAGCTGCTCGCGCCCATCGTCGCGGCCCTCGTCGGCGACCCCGGCGACCCCCGCACCCTCGGCGAGTGGGCGGATGCGCTCGGCGTCGCGCCGCGCACCGTCACCCGGGCGTTCCAAGCCGAGACCGGCCAGGGGTTCGCGCAGTGGCAGGCGGCCGTGCGGGCGCAGCGGGCAGCGCACCTGCTGGCCGCGGGCATGTCGATCGCCGACGTCGTCGAGGAGGTCGGCTACGCGACCGCAAGCGCGTTCGGCGCGGCCTTTCGCCGCGCGACCGGTCTCACGCCGCGCGAGTTCCGCGCGACGCGTGTCTGAATGGCGAGAGTCGGGTCGCATTCGCGCGATTGCGGCAGGATGCGCCACCCTCGTACTGTAGGTAAGCCTCACCTAACCGGCGACGGGCGAGTCGCGAGTCGAGCCGATACAGGCCCCTCCCGCTCTCCGCCGCCGCGAGGCCGAATCCCTTCTCATCGGAATACGAACCACGGAGTATCAGTGCGTCTCCAACGACTTCTCGCCCCGGTCGCCCTCGCGGCCGCCGGCATCCTCGCCCTGTCGGCGTGCGCGTCCGGCGCCGACCAGACGGACACCGCCGACGGCGCGGGCGCCGCGGGCTCGGCAGACGGCGAGTACCCCATCTCGATCGAGCACGCGCTCGGCACCACGACGATCGACGCCAAGCCCGAGCGCGTCGCGACCGTCAACTGGGCCAACCAGGAGGTGCCGCTGGCGCTCGGCGTCGTGCCGGTCGGCATGGCCGCCGCCAACTTCGGCGACGACGACGGCGACGGGATCCTGCCCTGGGTGACCGAGAAGCTCGACGAGCTCGGCGGCGAGGCGCCCGTGCTGTTCGACGAGACCGACGGCATCGACTTCGAGGCGGTCTCGAACACCGACCCAGACGTGATCCTCGCCTCGTACTCGGGCCTGACGCAGGAGGACTACGACACGCTGAGCGAGATCGCGCCGGTCGTCGCCTACCCAGACGCCCCGTGGGCGACCTCGTGGCGCGACGTCATCACCTACAACAGCATGGGCATGGGCATGGCGGCCGAGGGGGAGGCGCTCATCGCCGACCTCGAGCAGCAGATCGACGACGCCGTCTCGCAGTACCCCGACCTCGCGGGCACGGCGACGATGTTCCTCACGCACGTCGACCAGTCCGACCTCAGCGAGGTCAGCTTCTACACCTCGCACGACACGCGCGCCGCGTTCTTCGAGGACCTCGGTCTCGGCACCCCGCAGAGCATCGCGGATGCGTCGACAGACCCGACTCAGTTCTCGGGCAGCATCAGCGCCGAGCAGGTCGACACGTTCGCCGATGTCGAGCTCATCGTGACCTACGGCGACGCCTCGCTCGTCGAGACCCTCGAGAACGACCCGCTGCTGTCGCAGATGCCGGCCGTGCAGAACGGCGCGATCGTCGCGCTCGACGGCGCGTCGCCGCTCGGAACGGCGGCCAACCCGACCCCGCTGGCGATTCCGTTCGTGCTCGACGACTACGTCTCGATGCTCGCGGACGCGGTCGCGGCAAACGGCGGCGCGTGACCCAGGCGCCCCGCGCCACGTCGGCGGGCTCGGTCGCTTCGGCGCCCGGGCCCGCCGATGCGCGCGTGGCAGACGAAGGTGCGGCGGCACGCGCAGGCGCCGGCACGAGCGAGGGTGCGGATGCTCCTGCCGGGGTGACGCAGACGGGGGCCACCCGCCCGGCCCTCACGAGCATCCGGCGATCGAACGCGGTCAGGGCGACGTGGATGCTCGTGGTCGCGATTGCGCTCGCGGCACTCGCGCTCCTCTCGGTCGCGATCGGCTCGCGCGAGGTGTCGTTCGACGACCTCGTCGCCGGCCTCATGGGTGGAACCGACAACCTCAGCCAGGCCGCGATCGTCAAGCGCGTGCCGCGCACCGTGCTCGCGCTGCTCGTCGGCGCCGCGCTCGGGCTCGCCGGCGCGGTCATGCAGGGCGTGACGCGCAACCCCCTTGCCGACCCGAGCATTCTCGGGATCAACATGGGCGCATCCCTCGCCGTCGTGATCGGCATCTCGTGGTTCGGCCTCGTGAGCGCGATCGGCTACATCTGGGTTGCGATCGCGGGCGCCGCCGTCACCGCGGTCGCCGTCTACGTCATCGGATCGCTCGGGCGAGGCG
>JBQDJW010000517.1:0-3029 GCA_052086425.1 Pseudoclavibacter sp.
GAGCTTCGGCGCGTTCGAGGGCGAACTGCCCGACGGGATGTTGGAGGAGCTCGAGCAGATCGAGGCCGACATCATCGCGGGTGAGATCACCGACATCTCGCCGGCGTCACCCGAGATCCAGGAGTAACACCCGTCGGCGCGCGCACCCGCGGAACCAGGAACGCGATGAAACTCGAACTCAAGGGCATCACGAAGCGCTTCGGGTCGTTCACGGCCAACGATCGCATCGACCTCGTCGTCGACCACGGCGAGATCCACGCGCTGCTCGGCGAGAACGGCGCGGGCAAGTCGACCCTCATGAACGTGCTCTACGGCCTCTACGAGGCCGATGAGGGCAGCATCCTGATTGACGACGCCGAGCAACGATTCACCGGGCCGGGCGATGCAATGGCAGCCGGCATCGGCATGGTGCACCAGCACTTCATGCTCGTGCCCGTGTTCACGGTCGCCGAGAACGTCATGTTGGGCAACGAGCCGACCACCCGCGTCGGCGGCCTCGACCTCGCGACCGCCCGCGCGAAGGTGCGCGACATCTCCGAGCGATTCGGGTTCAACGTCGACCCCGATGCGGTGATCGAGCACCTGCCAGTCGGCGCCCAGCAACGGGTCGAGATCATCAAGGCGCTCGCGCGCGACGCGAAGGTGCTCGTGCTCGACGAGCCGACGGCCGTGCTGACGCCGCAGGAGACCGACGAGCTCATGACGATCATGGAGCAGCTGCGAGACGCTGGCACCTCGATCGTCTTCATCAGCCACAAGCTGCGCGAGGTGCGCCGAGTCGCCGACCGCATCACCGTCATCCGGCGCGGCAAGGTCGTCGGCACGGCCGAACCGACAGAGTCGAACGAGGAGCTCGCCGCCAAGATGGTCGGGCGCGCCGTCGACCTCTCGGTCGACAAGGAGCCGGCGACGCCCGGCGACGCGACGTTCGTCGTGTCGAATCTGACCGTGTTCGACAACGCCGGCAACAAGCAGGTCGACGACCTGAGCTTCGAGGTGCGCCAGGGCGAGATCCTCGTGATCGCCGGCGTGCAGGGCAACGGGCAGACCGAGCTCACCGAGGCGATTCTCGGCATCGCGTCGAAGGTGCTCGGATCGGTCACGCTCGACGGGCGCGAGCTCATCGGGCAGACCGTCAAGAAGACCCTCGACGCCGGCCTCGGCTTCGTGCCGGAGGACCGCACCGTCGACGGCATCGTCGGCGAGTTCACGATCGCCGAGAACATGGTGCTCGACCGCGTCGACCACGCGCCGTTCAGCTCGGGCGGCGTGCTGCACCTCGGCGCGATCGGCGACTTCGCCGCGACGAGCGTCGAGCAGTTCGACGTGCGCACGCCGTCCATCGAGACCGCGGTCGGCCGCCTCTCGGGCGGCAACCAGCAGAAGGTCGTGCTCGCCCGCGAGCTCGGCCGCGAACTGCGCATCTTCATCGCGTCGCAGCCGACGCGCGGCCTCGACGTCGGGTCGATCGAGTTCGTGCACGAGCGCATCGTGCAGGTGCGCGACTCGGGCATTCCCGTCATCATCGTCTCGACCGAACTCGACGAGGCCGTCGAGCTCGGCGACCGGATCATGGTGATGTACCAGGGCCGCAGCGTCGGCATCGTCGACCCAACCACCTCGAGAGAGAACCTCGGAAAGATGATGGCGGGGATCGAGGCATGAGCGAGTCGACGGGATCGGGCGCCGGGGTTGGTGCAGGCGGTGCGAGTGCGGCGGGCGGCGTGAGCGCGGCCGGCACGGGGGCTGTGGCGACCGCCCTGCCGCCGAACGGTGGCGGCCGGATCGCACCGGAGCATCCGTGGCACGGCTTCTGGCGCGACCTGCTCGGCGGAGGGCCGCTGCGATCGCTGCTCGCGATCGTGCTCGCGCTGCTCATCGGCTCGCTGCTCGTCGTGTTCACGAGCGAAGACGTGCAAGAGGCGGCCGGGTACTTCTTCTCGCGACCGGGCGACACGCTCACGGCCGTGTGGGATGTCATCAGCGGCGCCTACCAGTCGATCTGGCAGGGCGCGATCTACAGCCAGAGCAACGGCTTCGTTCCGCTGACCGACACGCTCATGTGGGCGACGCCGCTCATCGCGGGCGGCCTCGGCGTCGCCATCGGGTTTCGCGCCGGCCTCTTCAACATCGGCGGACGCGGCCAAATGCTCATCGCGGCCCTCTTCGTCGGCGTCGTCGGCGCATCCATGCCGATGCCGCCGGTCGTGCACCTGGTCGTCGCGATCTTCGCGGGCCTCGCGGGCGGCGCGATCTACGCAGGCATCGTCGGCTGGCTCAAGGCGCAGACGGGCGCGCACGAGGTGATCGTCACGATCATGCTCAACTACGTGGCCTTCTGGCTGATCACCTACTTGTTGAAGACGCCCGCGTTCCAGGCCGAGGGGGCCGGCGGCAATCCGAAGGCGAAACCGATCCTCGAAACGGCGCAGATGCCCGACCTCATCGGCAACGTCGACTTCGGGTTCATCCTCGCGATCCTCGCGGCCGTCGGGTTCTGGTTCATCATGGACCGCACGACGCTCGGCTTCCGCATCCGGGCCGTCGGCATCAACCCGCACGCGGCGCGAACCGCGGGTATCAACGTGGGGCGCACCACGATGTACACGCTCGCGATCTCGGGTGCCTTCTTCGGGCTCGCCGGGGCGACGCAGGTGCTCGGCCGGCAGGCCGCCGGCTACGACCCCGGGGTCGACGCGGGCATCGGGTTCGACGCCATCACGGTCGCGCTCCTCGGCGCGAACCACCCGGTCGGCGTCGTGCTCGCCGGGCTGCTGTTCGGCATGCTCAAGGCCGGATCGTTCCCGATGCAGATCGTCGAGGGGATCCCGATCGACATCGTCTCGGTCATCCAGGGCCTCATCGTGTTGTTCATCGCGGCGCCGCCGCTGATCAGGGCGATCTTCCGGTTGCCGGCGCCGACCGGCATCAGACTGCTCGACCGCGTGCGCGCGTCGCGCGGGCACGGCGGCGGCACGGCCGGTGGCGGCGGTGCCGCCGGTGCCGTTGTCGGGGCGGCCGGCGACACG
>JBQDJW010000518.1:0-3027 GCA_052086425.1 Pseudoclavibacter sp.
GGCCCGCAGATCGGGATCGCCGAGGCCATCTTCGATCGCGTGCTCGAGAAGTCGACCTCGAAGGGCATCGCCTACACGGGGTTCCAACCGCAGGCGACCTCGACCGCGGTGCAGCTGCGGCTGGCGAAGGCGCGCCTCGACATCGATGCCGCGATCAATTTCGCGATCGAGGCGGGCAACATCCTCGAGAGCTACGCCGCCGAGCGCACGTTCCCCGACGTCGAGACGCGGTCGCGCATCCGGGCCATGACGGGGTGGATCTCCGAGCACCTGCAGGCCGCGGTCGAGTCGCTGCTCACCGTGCACGGCTCCGGCGCGTTCGCCGAGGTGAACCCGCTGCAGCGGCAGTGGCGCGACCTCAACATCGCGGGCCGCCACGCGCTCATCCTGCCCGACGTCGGGTACGAGCTGTATGGGCGGGCCATGACGGGGCAGCCGACCGATGCGGTGACGCCGCTCGTGTAATTGGCGGATGCGCCACGGGTCCGCGCGAGATCGCTCCCGCGGGCCCGTGGTCGCCTTGGTCAGTGTCTCCCGGTGAGGGTCGCCGAGGGCGGTTCGCCGAATTCGCGGCGGTACTGGGCCGCGAACCGACCGGTGTGCCGAAACCCGCACTCGAGGGCGATGGCGGTGACGGTCGTGCGGTTCGGGTCTGCGGACTGCAGGCGGTGCCGCGCTCGGCGCAGCCGTTCGCGCGCGAGCACCTCGTGCGGGGTGAGCCCGAGCTCTCGTCTGGTGGCCTCTTGCAGGGTGCGAAGCGGCAGCCCGAGACCGTCGGCGGCCTCGCAGGGGGTGAGGTCGACGGCGCCGCTCGAAGTCACGAGGTCGAGGAAGGCGCGCACGGTTTTCCCCGTTGCCGCCCGCTCGACACCCTGGGGCGCGTCGAGCGTAGAGACGGTGATGAGGCGCACGAGCAGCGACTCGACGAATCCGCGGCTCACGGCGGGTGGGAGCGCATCGGCGGCTCCGGCGTTCGCGTCTTCGTGCACCGCCATGAGCGAGGCGAGAAACGCGCGCCCGGCCGGCTGGTCGAGGTCGATGAGCTCCGGGAGGCCGGTGAGGCCTGCCTCCGGGCCGAGGAGGCGGAGGGCCGTTCGTCGCAGCAGATCGTCGGGAACCGAGAGCACGAACTGGGGTGCGGCCTCGTTCCAGTCGAAGGAGAATTCTCGATCGTGGGGGAGGACCGCGGCGCGGGTGTCGTCGCTGTGCCAGGTCGCGCCGGAATGGTGGATGTTCGCCGTGCCGCCGAGCGGGATGCAGATGAGCCAGCTTTTCGGAAGCGGTGTCGCCCGGATCGAGACGGGAACGCCGTAGTCGACGTAGTGCAGGCCGAGTTCTTCGCGCATCGCCGAGCGGAATTGCAGGTGCAGCGGAGCAGCACCAGGTCGGAGCTCGTGGTCGGTGAAGTGGCGCCGAACGACCTCGATGGCGGATTGCGGGTCGTGTGCCCGCTCGGTCGGCACTCGATCGAGGGTGCGCGCGTCGAGCGCCAACGGGCTGGTCATGTCACGTCCTTCAAGCGGCGAGCGCCTGGAATGAATCCAAAAAGCTGGGCGGTGGGGAAAAGCTTCGACACAAACCGCGACACTGCAGCGTGCCGGGGTGCGATGTTGGATCCAGAGTAGCGACTGTTCTGAGAAAGCGCTCAGAGGTCGCAAGAACCGACGAACGGGCTCGCCGCACAGGTCGTGTGCGGCGAGCCCGTTCGCCGGAGAGCCGGATCGGTGTTGGCGGGGAACGACTAACTCGTGGCGGAGAGCGCCCCAGGCTGCCACGCGCCGCCGGGAACGGCGTCGGCGAGCTCGGGCTTCTGCGCGGCACGCTCGAAGATGCCGTCGCGGGCCTCGTTGGCACGGCGCTTGATGTCGGCGAGGTCGTCGCGCAGGAGCTTCCCGTCACGCTTGACGACGTTGCCGGCGACCAGCACGGTGTCGACGAGACCGACGTGGCCCGAGTACACGATGCCGCCGACCGGGTTGTTCAGCGGCGTGAACTCGAGCCCGGTGGCATCGAGCAGTACGAGGTCGGCCTGCTTGCCGACGGTGATCGAGCCGATCTGGTCGGCGAGGCCGGTCGCGTGCGCCCCCTGGATCGTCGCGAACTCCAGAACGTCGGCCGTGCGCAGACGAACGCCGACCTGGCCGTCGGCGTTCGCGGTCGCCGCGTTGTCGAGCCCGCGCTGCAGGCCGATCGTCGATTTCATCGCCGCGAACATGTCGCCGGAGACCGACGAGCACACGTCGACCGACAGGCTCGGGCGGATCCCCGCGTCGAGCAGTCGGCCGGTGGCTGGCCATCCGTGGCCCATCTGCGACTCGACCTCCGCCGAGACACTCGCAGTTCCGCCGGTCTCGGCGATGATCGCGAGTTCTTCGTCAGTCAGGGTGCAGCAGTGCACGTAGGTGATGTCGGGTCCGGTGAGACCGCGCTCGTGCAGGTACGTGATGGGGCCGCTCTTGCCCCATTCACCGTCGCCGACGTGCATCGTGATGCGCAGGCCGAGTTCACGTGCCAGCGCGATGTCGTCGTCGGCGGTCTGGCCGGGCGTGAACTGCGGGCCGCGGGCCGCGAAGCCCAGGGTCATGAGGCCGTTGGTCGTGGTGCCGCCGAAGTGCTCGCGCTTGATGCGCTCGATGTCGCGCGTGTGCGGAACGTCGTTGGGAACGGCCCACATCGTCGCCCCGCCGCCGTGGGCGAAGATCGAGCGGATCCCCGACTCGCGAAGGCCCGTGATGGCGCCGTCGGAGTGGGCGGGCGTTTCGAGGTTGTGGCTCCAGTCGAGCAGGGTCGTGACGCCGGCGTTGACGGCCTCGAGGGCGCCGAGCAGATTCGCGATCTCGGTGTCTTCGGGACGATAGAGCGCGCTGAGACCGAAGTGAATGCCCTCGAAGTACTGGCCGAGCGTCCAGTCGGTGGCGAGGTGCCGAACGAGCGACTGCCAGGTGTGGCGGTGCGTGTCGACGAAGCCGGGGGTCAGAATTCTTCCCCGCCCGTCGATGACGTCGGCGTCGGCCACGTGACCGAGGT
>JBQDJW010000519.1:0-3026 GCA_052086425.1 Pseudoclavibacter sp.
GTGCGAAAGGACCCAACTCAATCGGCGTGACCGCATGACACCTCGCGGGGCGGGGCGTTGGCGCTTGAGTGCTCGGATCCTACGTTCAGCCTCTGAAACGGCGCGGACCGCGCTCCCTCGACTACGCGTGAACGCTCGCGGCTCACGCAACGGTTACGGTGGTCGTCGTGCATGAAGTCAGTACCGAAGGAGCGCGCGCTCGCACCTCTCCACAGGGGTGGATCCCCGAGGCTCAGGGCCTCCGCACCATCGCGCTGATCCTCGTCGCCACGCTCCACATCTGGTTCGGCCGAGTTTCCGGCGGCGTCGACATTTTTCTGTTCATCGGCGCCTATCTCATGACGCGCTCGCTCATTGCCCGGGCCGAAGGTGGCGGGTACACGCGCCCGATCTCCTTCATCATCCGCAAATTCGCCCGACTCATGCCGTCGGCGATCGCCGCGATCGCGCTGACAATCGCAGCGGTGCTGATCCTGACCTCCCCCAGGTCGTGGGGCTCGCTCTTCGATCAGGCCCTCGCCGCGGGCACCTACTGGATGAACCTCTGGCTGCAGGGCGAGGCCGTCAATTACTGGGCGACGGATCGGTTCGAATCGAGCTTCTTCCAGCACTTCTGGTCGCTGTCCATCCAGGGGCAGGTGTTCGTAATCTGGCCGTTCCTTCATCTCGCCGGGGAGGCCATCGCATGACTGGTGCGCATCTCGTCGCGCACGTTCCTCATCGGGGTCTTCGCGGTCATCACCGTCGTTTCGTTCGGTTGGGCCCTCCACACCACCTCGGTCACGCCGGACCTCGCCTACTTCGACCTGATCGCTCGCCTCTGGGAGTTCGCACTCGGCAGCCTCCTCGCGCTCGTGGTGCCGTGGTTAAAGTTCCCGCTCGTGGCCCGGCGCATCATGACCGCGGTGGGCCTGGTCGGGGCGATCCTCTGCGGCTTCATCATGCCCGTCGGCGCGGCCTATCCGGGCCTTCCCGCGCTCTGGCCCATCGTGTGCGCGATCCTCGTGCTGGCCGCAGCGGATTCGAGAAAAGCGCCCGCTGATCGCCCCGACCCCGTCCTCGGCAGCAGGGTGCTGCAGACGCTCGGGGGCTACACCTACGCGCTGTACCTGACGCACTGGCCGGTCCTGATTCTGTTCGCCAACCTCACGGGACGGAACGTGCCGGGGCCGCTCGGCGGGCTGGCGCTCCTGGCCATTTCGGCGCTCGCGGCCGTGGGGATCGTGTGGCTCGTCGAACGCCCCGTCGCCGCCTGGCTGCGCCGTGAACGGCCGCGGACGCGCCGGTGGGCGCCGCGCGTCGGCGTGCGCACGGTGGCAACGTTAGCCGTCTTCGGGGCGGTCGCGGCCGCGCTCCCGGTCGGCGGCGCGCAGGCCATAAGCGCAGCGAGTGAGGCCGCTCGCGACGAAATCTGGGACGTCGACGTGTCGACGCGCGGGCCGCAGGCCGCCCCGGCTGCACAACTGGGACCGCTCGTCCCTGCTCCCCTCGTGTCAAGGCAGCACATCGACCAGAACGGGGAACGCTGCGCCGAGGACGATCCCTGGGCCTCACCGATCTGCGTCGAATCCGGGAGCCGCGACGCCGAGCGCTCGATCGTCGTGATCGGGAGCTCCCACGCCATGGCTTACTGGGGCATGGCCTGGGAGACGGTGAACGAGACCGGGATGGACGCCCATATCCGGAGCTACGGATCACCGGGATGCCTATACTTCGGCGTCAACCCCGCTGGCGAGAGCGCCTGCGCGGCGATGTGGCACACCGCGTTCGACTACGTGACTGAGACGAAGCCCGACCTGGTCATCGTGCTGGGCACCGTGTCGCAACCCGACGGGCCCGATGACCTCTACGACGGCTCATTGTCCGAGTCGTTCGGCTTCAACCTCGCGGACATCGGGCCCACGATCGATCTCGCGCGTTCGACGGGCGAGACCGACATCGTGGTTATTCGCGACGTGCCGCGGCAGCCTGAGCCACCCGCCGACTGCGCGGAGCAGCACGGATTCGAAGCAGACCAATGCGTCTACCCGTTGAATCCCCCGCCAGCCGAGCTCGACGAATTCTCCGAGTCTGTCGTGAACGCGGGGGCCGTGTGGGTGGACCTCCAGGACGTCATCTGCCCCGATGGCGAGTGCCGGCCCTCCATGGGCGGGATCGCGACATACGTCGACTCGCATCACATCACCGCCACCATGTCGCGATCGCTGGCTCAAGTCTTCGCCGACCAAGTGCATCCGTCGATCCCCTGGTGGCCGAGCCGCGTGTGGGATGCGGCGTAGCAAAACGGGGCATTCGGCTGGGGCGCGGAGTACCCCCGATACCATGCAGCGCATGCTCCAGGTCGCGCTCTCTCCACGAATCGCCGTCCTGCTCGCGACGCACAACGGCGAGCGATACCTCGAGGAGCAGCTCTCGACGATCCTGTCGCAGCGAGACGTCGACCTCACGCTCCTCGTCTCAGACGACAACTCGAGCGACGGCACGCGCGACCTCCTCAAGGAGGCGGCGGCCCGCGATCCGCGCATCCATCTCCTGACGACCGGAATATTCGGCGCGCCGGCACCGAACTTCTACCGGCTTTTGAGTGAGCTCGACCTCGACGGCGTCGACTACGTGGCATTCGCCGACCAGGACGATCGATGGATGCCGGGAAAACTTGCGTCGCACGCTGCGCTCCTCGCAGAGAATCGCGCGGACGGGGTGTCATCGAACGTGACCGCGTTCCGCCCCGACGGGTCTCGCACGCTGATCCGCAAGGACTACCCGCAGCGCCTCGCAGACTTCCTCTTCGAGACGCCGGGGCCCGGATCAAGCTTCCTGCTCACGAACCGTCTCGCGCGACTTGTTCAGCGCGAGCTGTTGACGCCCGAATCGCCGGCTCGGCAGGCGTTCGCACACGACTGGCTGATCTACGCCATGGCGAGGTCGGCCGACATGCGGTGGGTCATCGACCCGACGTCAACCGTCGAGTATCGGCAACACGATGCGAACGCCGTCGGAGCGAACTCCGGGATCGCCCAAGGATT
>JBQDJW010000520.1:0-1414 GCA_052086425.1 Pseudoclavibacter sp.
GACGGATTCACCGTCGCGCCCGACGAGCTCGCGCACGCCGTCACCGACCGCACGCGCATCATCATCGTCAACACGCCGCACAACCCCACGGGAACGCTGCTCCCCCACGACACCCTGACCGAGATCGTGCGGCTCGCCGAGCGGCACGACGCCGTCATCGTCACCGACGAGGTTTACGAGCACCTCGCCTACGGCGGCACACACACGCCGATCGCGACGCTGCCCGGCGCCGCCGAGCGCACCGTGACGATCTCGTCGGCCGGCAAGACGTTCTCGGCGACCGGCTGGAAGATCGGCTGGCTCACCGCCCCGTCGGCCCTCGCGCAGGCCGTGCTCGCGGTCAAGCAGTACCTCACCTACTCGAACGCGACCCCGTTCCAGCACGCCGTCGCGGCGGGCCTCGCCCTGCCGGACGACGTGTTCGAGGCTCGGCGTGCCGACCTCGGCCGTCGGGCGTCGCGGCTCACGTCGGCGCTCGAACGGCTCGGACTCGACGTCGTCGCGCCCCGCGCCGGGTACTTCGTCTGCGCAGACTCCTCCCCGCTCAACACCGCCGACGGCGCCGCGCTCGCGCGCATACTCGCTCACGAGGCCGGCGTCGTGAGCATCCCGGTCGCGTCGTTCTGCCGCCCCGGCAGCGACGCCGGTCGCGCCTTCGGCACGTGGTTGCGGTTCGCCGCATGCAAATCGGATGCCACGATCACCGAGGCGATCGCCCGTCTGGATGCACACCTGTCGAAGTGACGCGGGCGTGCACTCCGCGAAATCCATGCTGCGCCGCCACGCCCTCCGAAGTTAGGGTTGGCTAACTGCGCGATGCCGCGCACCCCACCCCAGGAGGACCGATGACGACGACCGCACCGAGCGAGACCGGCCCAGTGTCCGACGCCCCGCCTATCAGCCAGCGCCTGCGCGAGCGGACGGCGCAGGCCCACGAGAGCGCCGAGCGGGCGGCATTCCTCGAGCGCCTGCTCGGCGGCGACCTCGACATCGACGCGTGGGCCGCGCTCCTGCAGCAGTACGGCGCTGTCTACGCCGCGCTCGAGGCGGCGACCTCCCAGCTGCGCGAACAGGGAGAGCTGCCGGGGCTGCTGACCGCTGAACTCGAGCGCGGACCATCGATCGAGGTCGACCTCGTGGCCCTCGAGCCGCGCCTGTCAGGGCCGCTTCCCGGCATCCTGCCGGAAACGCGGGCCTACGCCGAGCGCATCCGCGCCGCGGCCTCCGACCCGGCGCGCCTGCTGGCGCACCATTACACGCGCTACCTCGGCGACCTCTCTGGCGGCCAGGCGATGCGCGTCATGCTCGACCGTGCCTACGGACTGCCGGAGACCGAGGCGACGTTCTTCGCCTTCGACGAGATCGACGCGCTCGTGCCCTTCAAGCGCGACTACCGCGCCGGGCTCGATGCCCT
>JBQDJW010000520.1:1424-3015 GCA_052086425.1 Pseudoclavibacter sp.
GATCGACTGCTCGACGAGGCGAACGAGAGCTTCACGCACAACGAGCGCATCTTCGCGGCCCTCGACGAGTTGGTCGGCGCGGCGACATAGCAGCGCGCCCACCAACCGAGGTTCGGAGCAGAGCGGCGCGGCACCGAGCGCTTTCGCACTCGGCGCCGCGCCCGGCCGAGCCTGGCCGATTGCCCGCGTCTACCCGTACCGTTTGATCGGTGCGCGTCGGCTCGCGAAGATCGAGCCGATGACGACCGCCACCGTGCCGACGAGCCCGACGGCCGCCGCGATGGATGCTCCGGTGCCGCGCGCCGTGGCCGACTCGACCGCAATGGTGTCGACCGAGTACGCGAACATGCCGTATGCGCTCAACAGCGCGATCACCCACACGAGCAGCACGGCGCTTCCGAGCCACACCATGAGCCAGTGGATGCGCGCGAGCCCGACGAGCAAAGCAGGGACGAACACGCCGCCGACCGCGATCGCCGCGACCAGCACCGCCCCGAGCGCCGAGAACTGCGGCACCTGCCCCCCGAACGGCGCGCCCGTGATAACGCCGAACAGTGGATTGAGGTCGAGCCGGAGCAGCGCGAAGACCGTCCAGAGTACGGACGCGAGCACGGCGGACGCCGCCGCGATGACGGCGCGCACCTCGAGCTGGTCGCGACGGGACCACCCGCCCAAAATCGCCTCGCGCCGACCAGTCGACCCGAAGCATCCGACCATGATGCCGGCGACGATCACATAGCCGGCCGCCGCATCCGGGATGGAGCCGATCGTCACCGACGCGTCGCCCGCGCCGAACGGGATGAGCGAGAGCACGACGAGCATGATCGCGACGGCGATGACGACCCAGAGCGCGATGCCGAGCAACGTGGGCGCGAGGTCGGTGCGCCACACCGAGGCGAGGCGCGCGGGCAGCGGTGTGCGGCGTTCGGCGGTCGGCGCCGAGCCGGGGGCCTGATCGATCGCGGTCATGAGGTTGCCTCCTCGAGAGTGGCGGTGGTGTTCGCGGCGGTGTCACGGCCGATGAGCGCGACGAATGCGTCAAGGAAGTCGACGGGCGCGACGACAACGCCGTCGGGCTGCGGGTCGAGCGTTGCGCGCGAGATGTCGACGGTCGCCTCGAGCGTGGGACCGAGCTCGCGCTGCGCGACGACCAGGTGCCCGGCGACCGCGCGTCGCACAGCGCCGACGGGCCCGACGAGCCGCGCGTAGCGGGCGGAGAGCGCCTCGACGGTCGTCGACTCGACGAGCTCGCCGGTGCCGAGCACGATCAGGTCTTCGGCGATGCGCTCGAGCTCGCCGACGTTGTGCGAGGCGATGACGACCGTGCGGCCGTCCTCACCGTTCGCCCGCACGAGCTCCTCGTACAGTGCGAGTCGCTTCGGCACGTCGAGGGCCGCGTGCGCCTCATCGATGATCAAGTACGGCGCACCGGATGCGAGTGCGCACGCGATCGAGAATCCCGCCCGCTGCCCGAGCGACAGCTTGTGCACGTAGCCCTTGCGCGGCAACTCCAGAACGCCTGCGAGGCGCGTGTACTCTGCGTTGTTCCAGCTCGGCCGCGACCGAGCGAACGACAGGTAGTCGCGCATGC
>JBQDJW010000521.1:0-3014 GCA_052086425.1 Pseudoclavibacter sp.
ACAGTGGCGCGCCGACAACGCGCCACCACCGGCGGCGCACAGCGTCAGTCGTCAGCGTGCTCACGCGACGACTGCGCGAGCCGGATCACGAGATCATCCGGGATCGGCTTGCGCGGCGTGAAGGTGACGCCGGTCTTGGTCGCTTTGAGTCCCGCTGCGGCGATCTCGTCGGCATGAGCTGAGAGTGCGGGGGCGAGAAAGTACACCCCGACTTGCTTGCTGAACGCGGCGTAACTCGCAACGACCTTGCCCTGGATGCTGAACCCCGGCATGTTGTATGCCGTCATCTCCTCCGCATCGGGGAGAGCCTGACGCAGCTGGTCTCGTAGGTGGTCAAGTATCGGGCGGAACGCCTCCGGCGCTGCAGCGATGTAGGAATCGTGGTCAGTGACGGTTGTCATGCTTCTGCTCTCTCCTCGAATACGGAAACTCGCTCTGCGACCGTTCGACGCGCCAGACAGGATCGGTCGTCGGGTGGCCTTGTACTCCGATCATCGGAGGCCGAGTTGCCAGGCAAGCACATCGGCCCCCGAGTACGTGAGTGCTGCCTCCGGCCACCGGGGCGATTCCCCCGGAGTTCGTTGCGCACGAGCAGGCCCTCCTGGACAAGATTCCGAATTCGGCCGGCAAGGATGTTGGGCGCCGGCAGTCGGATCTGGGACGACCTGGCCGGTCTGGGAGACCGATTCACCGTGGAGTCCATCGGCACGGCGAGTGGTCTGACACATCAATTGTGGAACCGGACGGCCGACAGCTGGCCCCGGCGACGCGCCACCAACAGGAGCACCGCAGTCGCTATCGAGCACACCACGACGGCGACGACACTGGCCTCTGGCCCGAAACTTCCTCCGGAGAGCCAATCCGGACCGCTCGTCACGGCGATGAGCAATGAATCCCGCGCTTCCGCGCCCGAGGTGACGGTGCCGAACATGCCCACCGTCGCGACGTTCCACCCGAAGTGCAAGCCGATCGCCAGCCACAGGGAGCCGGTGGCGAGGTACGCAGCGCCGAGCATGAGCCCCGCTTCGATCACGATCGCAACGGCGCCCCAGAGCGACGCGCCCGGATTGAGCAGATGCACGAGCCCGAAGATGATCGCCGAGGCGCCGAGCGCAATACCCGCGCCCCACCTGCCGTGTATGAGGCGGAAGACAACGCCCCGAAAGAACACTTCCTCCGAAACGGCGATCGCGCACATCGTTCCGGCGACCGCCAAAGCGCCGGCGACCGACCCCCATCCTGTGATCGTGTACGCGCCGGCGAGGGAAAGGATGCCGATGGTGACGGCCGACAACGCCAATCCGCCGCATGTCCCGATGAGCATGTGGCGGACAGAATTTCCCCGAGCCGCATCCGACACGCGACGAAGTTCGACGCGCCTTCCCACCCAGACATACAACGTGACCATCGCGACGGCGAGAGCGGGCCCGACGACGAGTGCCGCGATCGGGTTCTGCATCGCCGAGGCGGTGGCATTCGTGATGAGCATCGCGACGGCGAAGCCCACGACGATGGCGATCGTTCTGAGCCGGCCTCGACGGCGGGGCATCGCGACCACAGGTTTGACCGGTTGCTGGTGATCCTGCATGGAATTCGACATTTCCTGCTCCTTCATCTTCGCCCGCATTTCGGGTGCGACCATGAAGTTACGGAGCTCGTTCGCACTGCGAATCACCCGGAGCCTGACACTGTGGGTCCCTCGTCAGAGGGACCCCGCCCCGCCGCGCCGATCAGGTTCACGACCAGCGAGCGAGCCCCGATCTGTGCGCAAGCACGACGGCCTGCACTCGGTCGCGCACGTCGAGCTTCGTCAGGATTCGCGAGACATAAGTCTTCACCGTCTCGTGACTGATGACGAGCTGCGATGCGATCTCTACGTTCGAGAGTCCGTCTGCGATGAGGATCAGTACCTCACGTTCCCGTGCCGTGAGCGCGTCGAAGATCGAATCTCCCTCAGCCGAGGGACGTATCCGGTCACCGAAGCGTCCGATCAACGATCGCGTCACCGCGGGAGCGATGAGCGAGTCTCCCGCGGCAATCGTCCGGATGGCGGCGGTCAATTCAGCAGGCCTGGCGTCTTTGAGGAGGAAACCACTCGCTCCGGCGCGCAATGCGTCATAGACGAGGCCGTCCAATGAGAATGTTGTCACCACCATGACGCGCGACGCGTTTTCGATATCCGGCCCGGCAATTCGTCGTGTCGCTTCGATCCCGTCGAGATGCGGCATCCGAATATCCATCACCACAACATCCGGATGCTCGCGACGAGTGATGCGTACGGCCTCTTCTCCGTTTGCCGCCTCACCGACGACCACGAGATCGGGCTGTGCATTGATGATGGTCGTGAATCCGGTGCGCACGACCTCCTGGTCGTCGCAGACGACGACGCGAATGGGCGTTGGCGTCGAATCAGCGGTCATGCGGGGATCTTCGCGCGCACGATGAATCGCTCGCCAGACGGTTCGGCCTGCAGCTCGCCGCCCACGAATTCCACCCGCTCGCGCATCCCGATGATCCCTCGACCCCCTGGTGTCGACGCCGCACTCCTGCGGCCGGAGCTGACCACTTCGATCAGGATCTCACGTTCGCCGTAGGTGATCGCCACGGATGCGGCACCGTCACGTGCGTGCTTCATCGCGTTCGTGAGACTCTCCTGCACGACCCGAATGAGCACGAGACCTCTGGCCCCCGTCAATGTTTGCCGCTCGCCGCGCTCTACGAATTCGACCTGTTGACCAGCCGTCCGCGCACGGGCGACGATGTCGTCGACGTTCTGCTGGGCAGGCGATCGCGAGATCTCGGCGTCGCCTTCGAGAGCGCCGAGCAGACTTCGGAGATCGACGAGCGTCGTCCGGCCTCCTTCGGCGATGGATGCGAGGAGGTCCCGCGTCTGCGGATCGATCTCGTCGCGAAATTGCCCGGCCTCGGCCTGCACGACCATCGCCGTCACATGATGGGTGACCACATCGTGCAGCTCGTGCGCGATTCGAGCCCGCTCGGCGGCGATCGCCTCC
>JBQDJW010000522.1:0-3005 GCA_052086425.1 Pseudoclavibacter sp.
AGGCGCTCGCCGTGCAATAGCGCGGGCGCACGCGCGCAGGGGTTCGGGCGCGCCGTCGACGGCCGGGCCGGTCACGCAGACCGGCCCGGCCTCGCGCGCTGCCGGCCCCGCGCATCCTCGCCCCGCGCATCCGTGCCACGCGCATCCGTGCCACGCGGCTGTTCTGCCGCCCCGCGCATCCCGCAATTGACACTGATTCTCATTGCGGGTACCGTCGCTGCGTGCGTCGGCCGGGCCCGGCGCTCCCACGCGTGCCCCGCGCCACGTGGCGCCGCATCCCAGGCGCTGAACGGCCCGGTGGACAAGGACTCCCGTGAAGCTTCGCTCGACCTTCACCGCCGCACTCGGCATCGCTGCTGCGGCATCCCTCTCGCTCGCCGGATGCGCGGCCTCGCCGGGTGCGGCGGCCGGCACCGGCCTGGCGATCGTCACGACGACGACCCAGGTCACCGACTTCGTCGAGCGCGTCGCCGAGGGCACCGATGCGACGATCACGCCGTTGCTGCTGCCGGGCGAAAGCGCTCACTCGTTCGAGGCCGAGCCCGCCGACCTCGTCGCCGTCGGCGAGGCCGACGTCGTCGTCGCGAGCGGCTACGGGCTCGAAGAGGGGTGGCTGCCGCCAGTCCTCGAGTCCGGCGGGTACTCGGGCGACACGGTGTACTCCGGCGACGGATTCGACCCGGAGTCGCT
This sequence comes from Pseudoclavibacter sp., assembly GCA_052086425.1. Classification (GTDB taxonomy): domain Bacteria; phylum Actinomycetota; class Actinomycetes; order Actinomycetales; family Microbacteriaceae; genus Pseudoclavibacter. The sequence goes on from JBQDJW010000522.1 coordinate 691, forward strand.
GCACGAGGGTGCCGGCTACGAGGCCGCGAACGGCGGCGACGCGAAAACCCACGACGACCACGACCACGGCGACGAGGCGGACGGCCACGCGGACGGAGCGGACGGGGCAGACGGAGGCGAGGGTCACGACGACCACGACCACGGCGACTCCGACCCGCACGTCTGGACCGCTCCGCTCGGCGCGAGCTACATGGTCGGCCGGATCGCCGACGCGCTCGCCACGGCCGACCCCGACAACGCCGACACGTACGCGGCCAACGCCGAGGCGTACCAGGCGCAGCTCGACGCGCTCGACGAGTGGATCGGCGAGAACGTCGCCCAGGTCGCCGAGGCCGATCGCCTGCTCGTGACGAACCACGAGGCACTCACCTATTACACCGACAGCTACGGCGTCACCGTCGTCGGCTCGATCATGCCGAGCTGGGACGACAACGCCGAGCCGAGCGCCGCCGAGCTCGACCAGCTCATCGCCGCCATCGAGGAGTCGGGCGTTCCCGCCGTGTTCAGCGAATCGCAGCTGTCGGCGGCGACGGCCGAGCGCATCGCGTCGGAGGCCGGCGTCAGGGTGTACTCGGGCGACGAGGCGCTGCTGACCGATTCGCTCGGCGAGCCCGGAACCGACGAGGCCACCTACATCGGTGCGACCGTGCACAACACGGTGCAGATCCTCGACTCGTGGAGCTCGACGCCGAGCGAGCTGCCCGCCGACCTGCAGGGCGCATGACCGGCCGGGACCCCGCCCCGGCCGAGGGCGTCAGCGCCAGCGCACCCGGGGAGACGCCGGCGCCGCTCGTGGCGTTCGACGACGCGTCGTTCGCGTACGACCGTCGCACGCCCGCCCTCGAGCACGTGACCGCGCGCATCCGGCCCGGTGAGGCCCACGCGCTGATCGGGCCAAACGGCGCAGGCAAGTCGACGCTGCTCAAGGCGGTGCTCGGCCTGGTCCCGACGATCAGCGGTGGCATCGACGTGCTCGGCATGGATCCGCACCGCGCCGCGCAGCGCATCGGCTACATGCCGCAAACCGACGAGCTCGACCCCGAGTTCCCAGTCACCCTGCGTCAGGTCGTCATGATGGGCCGGTTTCGCAGCATCGGGCCGTTCCGGTTTCCGCGCCGCGCGGACCGAGAGGCTGTGGGCGCCGCGATCGAGCGACTCGGGCTGACCGAGCACGCGAACGTGCACTTCGGCTCCCTGAGCGGCGGTCAGCAGCAGCGCGGCGTCCTTGCGCGCGCGCTCGTGTCGAACCCCAGCCTCGTGCTGCTCGATGAGCCGTTCAACGGCCTCGACCGCCACAACCGGGCCGTCGTGCTCGACCTCATGCGCGAACTGCGCGAAAGCGGGGTCGGCCTGATCGTCTCGACCCACGACTTCGAGATCGCGACGGCGGCGTGCTCGCACGCGCTCATGCTCAACCGCTGCCAGATCGCGGCCGGGCCAGTCGAGACGACGATGACCCACGATGTGCTCGAGCGCACCTTCGGCCACGCGACGGCCGACGACGAGGCGCACGGGCACTTCAACGAGGGGCACAAGCACTACCACGACACGGGATTCCGCGGGCTTTCGGCGCCACCCGTCGCCGGCGCGCCTGAGCTGGGCGAGCAAGGTCCGGATGCGCAAGGTCCGGATGCGCAAGGTCCGGATGCGCAAGGTCGGGATGCGCATGGCCGGGATGCGCCGGAGCGCGGCAACCCCGAGACGCGGGAGCCCGCCCGGGAATCCGCGCGATGACGGCATTCGCCCTGCCGTTCATGCAGCACGCGCTGCTCGCGCTCGCGATGCTTGCCGTCGTGAGCGCGATCGTCGGCGTGCAGCTCAACCTGCGCGGCCTCGAGTTCATCAGCGACGGACTCGTGCACGCCGTGTTCCCCGGCGTCGTCATCGGCTTCGTTACGGCCGGAAACGACGGAATCTACCCGGCCGCAGTGATCACCGCCGTCATCGCGACAGCGGCCCTGACCTGGGCGTCGCGCCGGGGCGCGGGAACGGATGCGACGACCGCCGTGGTCTTGGCGGGTACCTTCGCGATCGGCATCGTCATCGTCTCTCGCACGACGACATACTCGACCGGTCTCGAGCATCTGCTCTTCGGCCAGCCGCTCACGGTCGACGCCCGCGACCTCATCGCGATCGGCGTGCTCGGCGGCATCGCGCTCGTGCTCGTCGTCGCCACCTGGCGCGAGCAGCTGTTCATCTCGTTCGATGCGCGGGGCGCTCGCGCCTCGGGCTACCGCACGCTGCTCTACGAGCTCGCCCTCAACCTCGCGATCGCGCTCGTCGTCGTCGCGGCCGCCCGCGCCGTCGGCAACCTC
>JBQDJW010000523.1:0-3003 GCA_052086425.1 Pseudoclavibacter sp.
CAGCGACTTGTGGACGCGCTCGAGTTTCCGGCCTTCATCCTCACGACCGACTGGGCCATCCTCGGCTGGAATGCCGCCTACGAATGGCTGTACCCGCGCATCTCCTCGCTCGATGCGTCGGACCGCAACCTGCTGTGGCTCGTGTACACCGATCCGCAGCTGCGCCGCATGCTGCCCGACTGGGAACAGGACTCGCGGCGCTTCCTCGCGGAGTTCCGCGCCGAAGCCGGCGTGCGGCTCGCGGGGCCGCCGCACCGCGCGATCGTCGATCGGCTGCGCGAGGCGAGCACGGACTTTCCGCAGCACTGGTCGGAGCTCGGCGTGGCGCGGTTCGAATCGCGCCGCCGCCAGTTCCGCCACCGCACGACGGGCCTCGTCGAATTCGAACATCACCGACTCGTGCCGTCGGACGCCGTCGATCTGCACGTGGTCATGTATGTTCCGGTGGGTGCGACGGCGCACTCCACCTCCTGAGACGGAAGAATCAATGACGAACGACGAGAGTGTGCTTCAGGTCGAGGCCGCGGGCGTGAGCCTGGTGATCGATGCCTCCGGATCCGTGCCGCGCGTACTGCACTGGGGCGCCGCCCTCGGCGCGCTCGAGCCCGACGCCGCTCGCGCGCTGCGCACGGCGTCGACGGCCGCCGTGCTGCACGACTCTCCCGACGCGCCCCGGGTGTTCGGGGTGCTCCCCGCCGAGTACGACGGGTGGTCCGGGACGCCCGGTCAGGAGGGATCGATCGGCGGAGCGGACGTCATGCACCGACCCGCGCTCACGGACGCGCGCGTCGACGGATCCGCGATCCTGCTGCGCTTCGAAGATCGCCTCGCGGGCCTCGTCATCGACGCGGCGTACCGTATGGATCCGCACGGCGTGCTCGCCGTCGACCTCGCGGCGACGCGCGACGGATCGCTCGCGGGCGACGACGCACCATACGCCCTCGAGCGGCTACGGGCACTGCTGCCCGTGCCCGAGCGAGCCAGCGAGCTGCTTGACTTCACGGGCAAGTGGTGCCGGGAGCGCGCGCCGCAGCGCGGCCCCGTGCGCGGCGGCAGCCACGTGCGCCGCGGCCGCCGCGGCAAGCCCGGCCAGGACAACCCGTTCCTGATGGCGCTCGGAACCCCGAATCTCGGTTTCCGTCGCGGCGAGGTCTGGGCGTGCCACTACGGGTGGAGCGGCGATGCCGAATACCTCGTCGAGAGCCTTCCCGAGGGGGCGGGCGGATTCGCGACCGTGCTCGGCGCAGGCGAGGCGCTGCGGCACGGCGAGGTGTCGCTCGCCGAGGGGGAGCGGTACGAGGCGCCGACCGCCTACTTCGTCTGGTCGGACGAGGGCCTCGACGGCATGGCGCACCGATTCCACGGGCACGTGCGTTCGCGCGCGGTGCACCCGCAGCGCCCGCGTCCGCTCGTGCTGAATACGTGGGAGGCCGTGTACTTCGCGCACGATCTCGACCGGCTGACCGCGCTCGCGCGAGCCGGGGCGGCGGTGGGCGTCGAACGCGTCGTGCTCGATGATGGCTGGTTCCGGGGGCGCCGCGCCGATGACGCGGGTCTCGGCGACTGGCAGATCGACGAGCGCGTATGGCCCGACGGGCTCGATCCGTTCGTCGATGTCGTGCGCGCCGAGGGCATGCAGTTCGGCCTCTGGTTCGAGCCCGAGATGGTCAATCTCGACTCCGACCTCGCGCGGGAGCACCCCGACTGGATCCTCGGTCCGCGTGCCGGCCTCGGCCCCGCCGCGCGCCACCAGTACGTGCTCGACGTCGCGAATCCGGCGGCGTACGCGTATCTGCTCGAGGCGATCGCGGGGCTCGTCGAGAGGTACCGGATCGATTTCATCAAGTGGGACCACAAACGCGAGCTGCTCGAGCCCGTCACCCGCCGCACCGACACGCATCGGCCCGCGGTGCACGAGCAGACGCGTGCGCTGTACGAGTTGCTAGACGAGCTCGGATCCCGGTTCCCCGACCTCGAGATCGAGACCTGCGCGTCCGGCGGCGGCCGCGCCGACCTCGGCATCCTGGGCCGCGCCTCGCGCCTCTGGGCATCGGACTGCAACGACCCGGTCGAGCGCGCCCGCATCGAGCGCTGGACGCGGCTCATCGTGCCGCCCGAGCTCATCGGCTCGCACATCGGCGACGAGCTGTCGCATACGACCGGGCGCCGCACCGACCTGTCGCTGCGCCTCGCCACGACGCTGTTCGCGCACTCGGGCATCGAGGCCGATATCACGCGCCTGCCGCAGCACGACATCGCGGCGATCTCGGCGTGGTCGCAGCTGTACCGCGAGATCCGCGGGATCGTCCGCACGGGCGAGGTCGTCAACGCCGACCTGCCGGACGACGCCGCGCTCACGGGCGTGGTCGCAGCCGACGGCTCTCGGGCTCTGTACACCTGGATGCGCTTCACCACGACCGAGGCCGGGCAGCCCGGAGTCGTGCCGTTCCCCGGTGTCGACCCGAGCGCGGCCTACCGCGTGCGCGTGGGCACGGAGCTGGGGCCCGCGCGGCGCATCGGCATCGCGGATCCGGAGTGGGTGACCCAGGCGGAGGGCGACGGTATCACGCTCCCGGGCTCGGTGCTGGCGACCGTGGGCGTGCCTCTGCCGGCTCTCGCGCCGCAGCAGGCCGTGCTGTTCGACCTTGAGCGGGTATAGCCGAGCGTCAGACGCGGGCCGAGGGACGTCGGGCAGTGGCGGCCACGTAGCGCCCCGGGCGATGGTTGAACGCGATCACGAGGTTCATGGTGACGACGCCGAGGGCCGAGGCCGCGACGACGAGCCAGGTCGAGGTCGCGATGGACGCGGCCACGACCGCGGCGTCGCCGACCATCATCACGTATCCCGCGCGCCACCCGAGCTTGTCCTGCAGGATGAGGCCGACGATGTTGAACCCGCCCATGCTGGCGCCGTGGCGGAACAGGATGATGACGCCGACCGAGGCGACGACCGACCCGATCACCGCTGCGTAGAACGGGTTCAGCGTGATCTCGCCGAGTGCC
>JBQDJW010000524.1:0-3002 GCA_052086425.1 Pseudoclavibacter sp.
CGGGCAGATCGATGCCGCCGGCGGTCGCGCCGAGGTGGCAGCGCTCGGGCGACACCCCGAGTCGGGTCGCGAGCGCCCGTGCCCGCTCGAAGGCCGCGACCTGCTGCAGGTCGGCCTCGCGCGACGCGCCGGACAGATGGCTGAAGAGCCCGGCGAATCGCGCGGTGCCCGCCGCCTCGAGGTCGCGCAGGTGCGCGAACACGGAGCCCCAGTCGCGCTCGATGGCACCGTTGCGGCCGAGGCCTGTGTCGATCTTCGCGTGAATGCGCGCAGGCCTGCCGATGGATTCGGCGACGGATGCGGCGAGCTGCAGCTGCTCGATCGACGACACTGCCACGTCGATGTCGGCCTCGATCGCCGCGGCCCAGTCGGTTGACGGGCCGTGCAACCAGGCAAGCATCGGCGCATCGATGCCCGCGTCGCGCAGCGCGAGGCCCTCGGTGATGTCGGCGACGCCGAGCGACTCGGCGCCGCCATCGAGTGCCGCCCGGGCGACCGCGAGCGCGCCGTGCCCGTAGCCCGCGGCTTTGACGATGGCCATGAGCGGCCGATCGACAGCGCGCTGCACGGTCGTCACGTTGTGCCGCACGGCGGCGAGGTCAACCTCGATACGAGGCTCGGTCACGTCGGCTCCTCGGTGGTGCGCTTGTGGGTCGTGCGGGTCGTGCGGGTTGTGCATGTCGAGCGGGTCGCGCTGCGCGGGTGTGTTCGGCGTCACGCGTCGTCGGTCAGGGGTCCGGATGCGTTATCGGGCGCGGGTGCATCGCCGCGCGCGGGTGCGTCGTGGCGCGCGGGCTCGCGGCCCTCGGCGACGACGAACGCCGTCGCGAGGCCGGCGTCGTGCGTGAGCGACAGGTGGAGCGTCGCGACGCCGAGCTCGTCGAGCCTGGCCGCCGTCGCGGGTGACAGGTCGAACTCGGGCGACCCGCCTGGCGCGCGGCGCACGGGGAAATCGCGCAGCGCCAGGCCGTGCAGCCCGCCGAGCGCCTTGACCGCGGCCTCCCTCGCCGCGAAGCGCGCGGCGAGGGAGGTGAGCGAGAGCGCTCGCTCGTCGTTCGCGAACAGCCGGTCGACAAGGCCGGGTGCGCGTTCGATCGCCCGCACGAAGCGCGCGTGGTCGACCGTGTCGACCCCGATCCCGACGATCACGCCGTGACTCCTTCGGTCTCGCCTATTCGACCGTGACCGACTTGGCGAGGTTGCGCGGCTGGTCGACGTCGAGGCCCTTGGCGGTCGCGAGCTCGATCGCGAACACCTGCAGCGGCACGATGGCGAGCAGCGGCTCGAAGAATGCCTCGGTCGGCGGCACGGCGATGACCTCGTCGGCGTATGGCAGCACGGCGGCGTCGCCCGCCTCGCAGATCGCGAGCACGCGGGCCCCGCGAGCGCGGATCTCCTGAATGTTCGACACGATCTTCGGGTGCAGCGTGTCGTCGTGTCGCGGCGACGGCACGATCACGAAGACGGGCTGCCCGGGCTCGATGAGCGCGATGGGGCCGTGCTTGAGCTCGCCGGCGGCGAAGCCCTCTGCATGGATGTAGGCGATCTCCTTGAGCTTGAGCGCGCCCTCGAGCGCGATCGGGTAGCCCACGTTGCGGCCGAGGTAGAGCACCGAGCGGGTGTCGGCCATCCAGTTGGCGAGTTCGTGGATGCGCGGGCGCACGTCGAGCACCTGCCGCACCTTGTCCGGCAGCGTCAGGAATTCCGCGAGCAGCTCGCCGCGCCGCTCGGCGTCGAGGGTTCCGCGGGCCTGCGAGGCGTAGAGCCCGAGCAGGTACAGGGCCGTGATCTGGGCGAGGAACGCCTTGGTCGACGCGACGGCGACCTCGGGGCCGGCGTGCGTGTAGACGACCGCGTCGGACTCTCGCGGGATCGTGGCGCCCTGCGTGTTGCAGATCGACAGGGTTTTTGCGCCGCGCTCCTTGGCGTAGCGCACGGCCATGAGCGTGTCCATCGTCTCGCCAGATTGGCTCATCGAGACGACGAGCGTGCGATCGTTCAGCACGGGGTTGCGGTAGCGGAACTCGTGAGCGAGTTCGACGACGCTCGGGATGCGCGCCCACTGCTCGATCGCGTAGACGCCAACCTGTGCCGAGTATGCGGCGGTGCCGCACGCCACGATGATGATGCGGTCGATGCCGGTGAAGTAGCCCTCGCCGAGCGCGTCGAGGTCGGGCAGCACGACGTCGCCGTCCTGCACGCGACCGAGCAGCGTGTTGGCGACGGCCTCCGGGTCTTCGTCGATCTCTTTCGCCATGAACGACGGCCACCCGCCCTTCTCGGCGGCAGAGGCATCCCACGACACCTCGAACGGTTCGCCCTCGGCTGGCTGCCCGTCGAACGTCGTGATCTCGACGCCCTCTGGCCGGGCAACGACCACCTGCGCCTGGCCGACGGCGACCGCGCTGCGCGTGTGCTCGACGAACGCGGCGACGTCGGAGCCGAGGTACGTCTCGCCCTCGCCGAGGCCGATCACGAGGGGCGAGTTCAGGCGGGCGCCGACGATGACGCCCGGCTCGTCGGCGTGCACCGCGAGCAGCGTGAACGCGCCCTCGAGGCGCGTGACCACCGTGCGAAACGCCTGCTCGAGGCTCTTGGTCGTGGCGTACTCGCGGCCGATGAGCGCGGCCGCGACCTCGGTGTCGGTCTCAGAAAGAAACTCGACGCCTTCGGCGACGAGTTCGTTCTTCAGTTCGGCGAAGTTCTCGATGATGCCGTTGTGAATGACCGCGAGCTTCCCGCCGTCCGCCAGGTGCGGATGCGCGTTGCCGTCTGTCGGCCCTCCGTGCGTCGCCCACCGCGTGTGACCGATGCCGGTCGTGCCGTCCGCCATGGGGTGGCGCTCGAGGTCGTCGATGAGCACGGCGAGTTTTCCGGAGCGCTTGCGCGAGTGCAGCTCGCCGTCGTCGTCGATGATGGCGACGCCGGCCGAGTCATAGCCGCGGTATTCGAGTCGACGAAGGCCGCCGAGAAGGATCTCCTGGCTCGGGCGGGGCCCGATG
>JBQDJW010000525.1:0-3000 GCA_052086425.1 Pseudoclavibacter sp.
CGCCCGGGTGCACGTGGGTCGTGCGATTTGGCGTGGCGAGCTCGTGCTGGCGGCGCGCGTATGGCGTGTTGAACGAGATGCCCGCCTCGAGATCGTTCGGGGAAGCGTGGTGGATGACCTTTGACCGTTCGAGATCGCCGGTCAGGTACGGGGTGCGGGGCTGCACTTCGCCGTCGAGGTGCTCGACGGCCTGGTTGAGTCCCTGCGCGAGCGCGTCGCCGATTTGTTCGCCGGCGCGGTCGTTGAACCATCCGTTGATGCCGCCCGAGTAGGTGCGCATGGCTACTCCAATCGGGCGACGTCGTGGGAGGGCGCGCCTGGGTGCCGGAACCGGTTGACGGCGAGGACGCGTCGTCGGTCGCCGGCGCCCGGGCCGGTCGTGACGGTGAGGGTTCCGCCGACGTGCACGCCCGTGTCGGGGTCGAGCCAGGCGCTCGTCGGTGAGACCGTCTCGGTTCCGGCCGCGGTCGCGACCCGCTCGTCGACGTCTTCGACGTAGGCGCGTGTCTCGACGTCCGCGCCTGGCGTGACGCCGCCGGGTGTCTGCACGCCGGGCGTGGTGACGGTGACCTTGTGGGGCATGAGGCGTGCGGGGATGCGCATCGCGGTACCTCCTCGGGTCAGGTCGTGGTGACGCGGGTGACGAGGCCGTGTGTTGCGAGGACTTCGCGGGCGCCGGGGGCGACGCGTTGCGTGGCTGTGCCCGACGTCGACCCGGCCCGTGTGGAGCCGAGCGACAGGGAACCGATGCTGACGGGGCCTTGGATCGCGCCGGATGGGTCGCCCGTCTCGACGAAGTAGGCGTACTGCGCGAGGGCCGCTTCCTTGAGGACGGCGAGGACGGCCGGGACTGGTTCGCCGGTGTCCGTGACGTCGTACGCGGCGAACCGCACCAGCCATGCGACGGTGCGGTTTGCCGCGGCGAGCGCGACCTGGTCGGCGACGGTGCCCTCGGGTAGGTCAGTCGCCGTCAGGTAGGGCGTCATCGTCGGGCTCCTCCGTGGGCTCGTCGCTCGCCAGGTCGTCGAGGTCTGGCATGGGCACGTCCTCGACGATGCGGGCGCCGACCTGCGTGAAGTACGCCCGCTGCCACACGGACAGACGCTCTACCTGCGCGACGCCGCCCTGGAAGGGCACGCCGGCGTGGCGGCTATTCGTCGGGTTCGGCCACTTGATCTTCGCCATCGCCGGCCTCCTTGCGTCGGCGCCGCGTGGGGCGCGTGAACTCTTCGCGTCGCCACCGGGCCAGGCCGTCGAGGTGGCCGAGCGGCTGCTCGGACTCGACGACCTGGCCGGAAGCGACGTTGGTGTAGCGGTACGCCATCGGGCTACGCCTCGTCGGCGCCCTTGATGAGCGTGATCCACTCGGGGCGGATCGAGTTCAGCCCGTAGAGCACGTCGGCGGAACCGAACGTGGTCTTGAACTTGCCGTCGTACCAGAGCGTGACGCGCACGGCGAGGCCGTCGTGCGCAGCGATCACGGAGCCGCTGTTCGCAGCCGATTCGAGCGTCGTGAACGCGCCCGCAACGGCCTGCTTGTGGAACGCGACCGACACCTCGGTCGTCGGGTCGCCCACGGCGGGCGACTCGGCGGGCGCGGCGATGTCAACGGTCTCGTAGGCGGTGAAGCCGGCGAGGCGGCCGATCTGCGCGTCACGGAGGGCCGCAGTGTCGCCGGACTGGTCGGCGCGGATGAGGAGGTCCGTGCTGAGCCAGTCGGCGGCCGTCTCGGTGCCGATGAGCGCGGCTCGGTCGGCCTGCGGGGCGCGGGCGGTGTTGAGCTTTGCGCGGGCGTCGACGAGGACGCGCGGCGAGTTGTGTGCCCACGGGCGCGCGTCGAGGCTGCCGGTGCCGACCTCGGTGGTGGCGTCGGCGAGGAGCTTCGCGATGATGTCGGAGTTCACCTGCTCGGCGAGGGCGACGCCGGCGGGCGTGAGGAACTGCTCCTGCAGGGAGCGGACTTCCTGACGCATCTCGGAGTCGGTGATCTTGAACGTGACGTCCTTGATCGTGTTGAGCGTGACGGGCGTGGTCGTCTCGGTCATGTCCTGCGCTTCGACGCCGGTGGCGTAGTCGAAGTCGCGGGCCTCGAACGTGCCGGGGACGCGGACGCGGACGGTGTCGCCCTGTGCGCGCGCGGTGAGGTCCTGCTCGAAGTCGCGGGAGATGAGGGGGAGAGCGAGGGTCTTTTCGGCGAAGGCGGCGAGGATGCCGTTCGCGATGACGTCGGGGGTGACCAGGCTGTTCGCCATGGTGGTGGTCCTTTCGGGTGGCGGCTACTTGGAGCCGAAGAAGCGGGAGCGGAATCCGGAGACGCTGGTGTCGGCGGTTGTCGACTGGCTACCGGTGTGCTGGTGGCTTGCTGCGGGCGGCGCCGCCGGGGCGCTGCGCGGGGTGTGGTGGGCGGTGATGAGTGCCGACACCTGGTCGGCGAAGTCAGGTGCGTTCGTGTCGAGGTCGTCGAGGGCGGCGCGGAAGCGGCGCGAGTCGAGGAGACGGTCGGCATCGTCGAGGGTGAGACCATCGGCGCCGGCGCGACGGAGGACGGTGTTCTCGGCGGCCTGTTCGCGGAGCGAGGCGGTGGTGCTGTCGCGGTCGCGGGTGGCCTGCTCGAGGAGCTGCTGCACGTCGGTCTCTTCGTTCTCGACGAGGCCGAGGGCCTGGCCGATCTGCTGGGCGAGCTCGGCCCGTGCCTGCTCGGCGGCTTCGGTGGCCGCCTGGTCGGCGCGAGTGCGATAGTTCGCGTTCTCGCGGCGAAGACCCTCGACGTAGGACCGGGGGAACGAGTCCTCCTGCGCGCCGCTGTCAGCCTCGTTCTCGCCCGGCGTGGGCGTCAGGCCGGCGGGCGACGGGCTCGGGGTTGCCTGCGCCTCCTGGCCGGGCTCGGTGCTGGTTCCGGGCGGGTTGGCGATGGTCGTGAGGTTGGCGATGTCGGCTGGCGTGGGCATGGCGGTGGTTCCTTCCGGGCGTCAATCTGTGACGGTTGGTAGTGGAGCGGGC
>JBQDJW010000526.1:0-490 GCA_052086425.1 Pseudoclavibacter sp.
CCAGGCGGCGGATGGCGTCGCCTACGTCGAGCTCGGCGTGAGCCCCACCTTCTACGTCGACCAGTACGGCTCGATGGGTGCGGCGCTGGCCGAGATGAAGCGCCACGCGGCCGCCGCGTCCGCCCTGCACGGCGTCGCGGTCGGGCTCATGCCAACGATCGATCGCACGGCCGGCCTTGACGCAGCACTGCGGGTGGCGACAGCGGCGGCCGAGCATGCCGGCGATGGCGTCGTCTCGCTCGGCCTTGCGGCCGACGAGCGCGGTTTCCCCTGCGCGGGCTTCGCCCCGGCCTTCGCGATCGCAAAGGAGGCCGGTCTGCAATCGACGCCGCACGCGGGCGAACTCGTCGGGCCCGAATCGGTGCGCGAAGCGATCGACGTGCTCGGGGCCGACCGAGTGCTGCACGGCATTCGGGCCGTCGAAGACCCGGCCCTCGTTGCCGAGCTCGCGGCGAGGAGGATCCCCATGGACGTGTGCCCCACCTCGAAC
>JBQDJW010000526.1:500-2987 GCA_052086425.1 Pseudoclavibacter sp.
CCTCGGCGAGCACCCCCTCGCGGACCTGCTCGCGGCGGGCGTGCGGTGCTCGATCAACGCCGACGATCCGATCCTCTTCGGGCCGAACATCCTCGCCGAATACGAACTCGCCAGGCACACGCTCGGGCTCGACGACGATCTGCTCGCTGCGTGCGCTTGGACGTCGATCGAGACGACGCTCGCGCCGGCCGAGGTCAAGGCCGCTGCGCGCCGCGGAATCGACGCCTGGCTCGCGGCATGACCGGCGGCGAGAAGCACCTGCACTTCGGCGTGTTCGAGGTGCTCGGCTCGCAGGTGGGCGGCACCTTCAGCTGGCCGCATCCGCTCAACGAGCAGATCGACTACACCGACCCGACCTTCTGGATCAGGTTCGCGAAGAGCATCGAGGATGCGGGGTTCGACTTCCTCTTCTTCGCCGGCGGCTACGGATACCCGATCGTCGGCGACGACATCTCCGACGTCGCCGTGACCAAGGGCATCAACTTCGCCTCGCTCGACCCCGACCTCATCATCCCCGTGCTCGCGCAGCACACCGAGCGGCTCGGCTTCGTCGTCACCCAGTCGACGGGGCACGATCATCCGGTGCAGCTCGCACGGCGGTTCACGACGCTCGACCACCTGACGGATGGGCGGATCGGGTGGAACATCGTGACCGGCGCGTCGCAGAACGCCGTTGCCGAGGTGTTCGGGCACGAGGAGATGATCCCGCACGACACGAGGTACGCGGTCGCGGAGGAGTACGTGCGACTGGCCGCGCAGCTCTGGGAGCGGGGCTGGGACGACGACGCGCTCGTCGCCGACCGGGCGAGCGGGACGTACGCGCGCCGGGACGGCGTGCACCGCGTCGTCTTCGACGGGGCTCACTACCGTTCGCGCGGCTACTACACGGCGCCGCCGTCGCCCCAGCGCACGCCCGTGCTGTTCCAGGCGGGCACGTCTCCCGCGGGTCGGGCCTTCGCCGCCGCCAATGCGGAGTGCGTGTTCGTGCAGGCCACGCAGCCCGCGCGCACCGCGGCGGCCGTGGCGGATATCCGCCGCCGCGCCGCCGAGAGCGGCCGCGATCCGCGGGCATTGCGCCTCATGAGCGGCATGACCGTGTTCGTCGGCGAGACCGAGGATGAAGCGCGCCGACTCGAGGCGGAATTCGACGCGATGCAGAGCGACGACATCGCCGCCACGCTGTACGCCGGCAACACCGGCATCGATCTGCTGTCGCTCGACCCCGAACGCACCCTGCACCAGGTGCTCGGGCCCGCCGGCACCATCGGGCAGATGGGGACGAGCAACATCGAGCGCTTCCTCGGTGACGACGCGCCGACCGTGCGCCAGATCCTCGACCAGCTGCGCGGCCTCGGTACTCGCGGGTTCCGAGTGATCGGCGACGGGCGGCAGGTGGCCGATCAGATCGAGCGGCTGGCGGCCGAGACCGATCTCGACGGCTTCCTCATCGAGCCGGTCTTCGCGCCGCGGGACATCGAGGCGATCGGCGAGCTGGTCATGCCGATCCTGCGCGAGCGCGGGCGTATCGCCGATCCGGCCGGGCCGACGATGCGCGAACGCCTCACGGAGCGTGCCGGGACCGCGCGGCTCGGCGCCGAGCATCACGTGCTCGCGCGCGAGGCGCAACCGGCCTGACGCGGCGACGGCCCGGGCGAGCTTCGCGCGCCGACGGTCCGCGCCCGCACCCCATCGACGACGAAACGCCCGGCTCCAGCGGCACGAACCAGTGCTGCCGGGGCCGGGCGTTCCGCATCGAGATCAGCCGACGGCAGCGAGCGAGTTCGGGCGATACGCCGCCCCCGGGTGATCGGCTGCGAGGTGCGGGCCGCCGCCCGTGACCCGCTCGCGCAGCGTCGTGCCGGGGCCCGCGTTCTCCTTCACGAGGCCGCGGCGGCGCAACTCGGGCATCACGAGGTCGACGAACGAATCGAATCCGCCATCCTGATCGGGCTGCACGAGGAAGCCGTTTGCCCCTGTCGCCTCGATCACCGCCTCCGCCTGGTCGACCACTTGGGTCGGTGTGCCGGTCAGGGGAGCGCCCATGACGCTGTTGCGCAGGAACTCCTGCAGGATCTCGCGCACCGTCGGCGCGTTCTCGCCCATGAACCGCTCGAGGTTCGTGCGGCCGGTCTCGCTCGTGAGTGGCGGCAGCGGCCGGTCGAGGTCGTACGCGAGCAGGTTCACACCGGTGAAGAAGGCGTACGAGGCCGCGGCCTCCTCGACCGTTCGAAGGGCGACGTGCTCCGCGTGCTGCGCGTGCGCGGCACCCTCCGTCTCGGCGACCCGGAACGTGCCAGCGACGAGGCACGCGATGCCGTCGGGGTCGCGTCCGTACGCCTCGGCGCGGCGCCGGATATCGGCGATCTGCGCGGTCACGACGGGTACCTCGGCGGCGAGGAACACCGCCTCCGCGTACTTCGCGGCCAGGTCGCGGCCCCGCGACGACGCGCCGGCCTGGAACAGTACGGGCGAGCGCTGCGGCCCTGG
>JBQDJW010000527.1:0-2976 GCA_052086425.1 Pseudoclavibacter sp.
CGACGAGCATTGCGGGAACGCCGATGAGGCTGATCGCGAGGTACGTCCACGCCTCGGCCTGCGCGGTCGGATCGCTCGTGAAGAGCGAGATGAGCCACTGGCCGGCCGGCAGACCCGCGAGCGCGAGCACGACGCCAGTTCCGAGGCCGAGCCACATGCCCTCGATGCCGGCGCGCACGGCGCCGGGCCGGTCGCCGGCACCGAGGCGCCTCGCGACGATCGGCGTCGTCGTATAGGCGAGGAACACCATGAGACCGATCGCGGTCTGCAACACGGTCGAGGCGACGCCGAGGCCAGCGAGCGTCGTCGAACCCAGATGGCCGACCAGTGCGGTGTCGGTGAGCAGCAGCAGTGGCTCGGCGATGAGCGCCCCGAGCGCGGGCAGCGCGAGGGCGAGGATGCGCCGGTCGAGTTTCCGCGCACCCGCGGCGGGCGCGGGGTCGCCAGGGTTCGACGCTGGGTCTCGAGGGGCGGGCGCTGGCACCCGAACATCATGCCGCAGGGCGCGCGGCGCGGCGTCCGTTCGCTGCGCGCGGCATTGTGCCGGCTCCTCAGCCGGTGTCCAATACGCTGGCCGGCATGGCTTCTGACGACTCGGCACCACGCGCATCCGGTATTGACCCGAACGGGTTCGATCGGGAGGTTCGCCCGCAGGACGACCTCTTCCGCCACGCCAACGGGGCATGGCTCCAGACGACCGAGATCCCGGCTTCGCTCCCGTCGTACGGCACGTTCATGCAACTGCACGAGACCGCCGAGTCGCAGGTGCGCACGATCCTCGAGGAGGGCGCCGACGCGCCAGAGGGCAGCGAGGCCCGCAAGGCCGCAGACGCATACGCCGCGTACATGGACGAGGCGAGGCTGACTGCCCTCGGCGTCGACCCCATCGGGACCGACCTCATGAAGGCGCTCGTGGTGTCGAGCATCGACGAGTTCCTGCGCGAACTCGGGCGCCAGGAGTTCTCCGGGCTCGCGGGCTTCACCTCGCGCTTCGTCTACCCGGACGCCGACACCCCCGACCAGTACGCGCTCTACGTCGAGCAGGACGGCCTCGGCCTCCCCGACGAGAGCTACTACCGCGAGGAGCAGCACGCCGAGGTGCGCGAGCAGTACGTCGCGCACATCGCGCGCATGCTCGAGCTCGCCGAGCTGTCGAACCCCGCGGAGCGCGCCGCGCGCGTCATGAAGCTCGAGACCGACATCGCGGCGCACCACTGGGACACGGTTACGACGCGCGACGCCAACAAGACCCACAACCCGCGCAGCTGGGCGGAGTTCTCTGCCCCGTTCGAGGGGAACGACATCGACGGGTGGCTGCACGCGCTCGCGGCGCCGGCAGGCGCCTACGACCGGGTCATCGTGCGCGAGCCGAGCTACATCGACGGGGTCGCCTCGCTGCTCGTCGACGATCGCCTCGACGAGTGGCGCGACTGGCTGCTGTGGCACATCGTGCTGCAGAGCGCCCCGCTGCTGAGCCCCGAAGTGTCGGCGGCCAACTTCGACTTCTTCGGCAAGCTGCTTCAGGGCACGCCGGAGCAGAAGGTGCGCTGGAAGCGCGGGGTGTCGCACGCGCAGTCGGTCGTGCCGCACGCGATCGGCAAGGTGTACGTGGAGCGCAACTTCGCCCCAGAGGGCAAGGAGCGCATGCTCGAGCTCGTCGGCAACCTGCTCGGCGCCTACCGCGAGTCGATCTCGACACTCGAGTGGATGACGCCGGCGACGCGTGAGCGCGCGCTCGAGAAGCTCTCGAAGTTCGTCACGAAGATCGGCTACCCCGACAGCTGGCGCGACTACGGCGAGCTCGAGCTGCGTCCGGACGACCTCGTCGGCAATGCGCGCAAGGCCAACGTGTTCGAGGCGAACTACGAGTACGGCAAGCTCGGTGGGCCGATCCGCCGTGACGAGTGGCTCATGCCTCCCCAGATGGTCAACGCCTACTACTCGCCGGGCGAGAACGAGATCGTCTTCCCTGCCGCGATCCTGCAGCCGCCGTTCTTCGACCTCGCGGCGGACGACGCCGCGAACTACGGCGCGATCGGCGCCGTCATCGGCCACGAGATCGGGCACGGGTTCGACGACCAGGGGTCCAAGCGCGATGGAGACGGCAAGCTCGTTGACTGGTGGACCGACGACGATCGGGCGTCCTTCGAGGCGCGCACGGGTTCGCTCATCGAGCAGTACTCGGCGCTCTCGCCAGAAGGCACCGACGGGGCGACGGTCAATGGTGAGCTCACGATCGGCGAGAACATCGGCGACCTCGGTGGGCTCGGCATCGCCTGGAAGGCGTACCAAGCGTCGCTCGGCGGAGCCGAGGCGCCCGTCATCGACGGGCTCACGGGGGCGCAGCGCTTCTTCTACTCGTGGGCGCAGGCCTGGCGCACCAAGAGTCGGCCCGAGTACGCGAAGCTGTTGCTGCAGGTCGACCCGCACTCGCCCGCCGAGTTCCGGTGCAACCAGATCGTGCGCAACATGGACGCGTTCGCCGAGGCCTTCGAGCTCACCGACGGCGACGCCCTCTGGCTCGATCCGAAGGCGCGCGTCAGCATCTGGTAGCGCTCGTGCGGCACCTCGGGGCGCCCGGGTACGGGTGACGGATGCTCGGGGTGCCGCAGTGCGTCGGGGCGCGGGTACGATACGGGAACGGAGCTGGGCAGCGCTCGTCTTGCGGGCGACGCCCGATGCTGCGACGAGGTCGTCGCGGCGAGGGGAGGCGTCCATGACGGTCATCTCGATCGTGCTCATCGGGGTCGGCGTGCTGATCGTGCTCGCGATCATCGTCGGTATTCCCCTCGCGATCGTGCTGATCATGCGCAGCTCGCAGCGGAACTCGTCACCGTCGGCACCGCCGATGGGTGGTCCAGGGGCGCAGTACCAGCCGGGAGGTCCTGGGGCGTCGTATCCGCCGGGAGCCGCGGGCACGCCGTACCCGCCAGGTGCGCCCGGGGCGTCGTATGCGCCTGGACCCTCCGGTCCGCC
>JBQDJW010000528.1:0-2971 GCA_052086425.1 Pseudoclavibacter sp.
AATGTCGCCGAGGCCGCCTCGGCGACGACCGCGACGTCCGTCGCGACGACGAGCGCACCTGTGACTGCGACGGCCGGGCAGACGGGCTTCGAGCTCTTCACCGACCGCAGCGTCGTCGCGATGCGGGTCAACGGCGAACTGCGCGACCTGTTCCGCGAACTCTCCGACGGCGACCTCGTCGAGCCGGTCGAGATCGGCTCACCTGACGGTCTCGACATCCTCCGCCACTCGACGGCGCACGTCATCGCTCAGGCCGTGCAGCGCATCAACCCCGAGGCCAAGCTCGGCATCGGCCCGCCCATCGAGGACGGCTTCTACTACGACTTCGACGTCGCCGAGCCGTTCACGCCAGACGACCTCAAGGCGATCGAGAAGGAGGCCTCGCGCATCGTGCGCCAGGGTCAACGCTTCGCCCGCCGCGTCGTGAGTGACGAGGAGGCCCGCACCGAGCTCGCGGGCGAGCCATACAAGCTCGAACTCATCGGGCTCAAGGGCGGCAGCAGTGACGACGCCCAGAACGGCGAGAGCGTCGAGGTCGGCGCCGGCGAGCTGACGATCTACGACAACGTCGACTCGAAGACGGGGGAGCGCTACTGGCACGACCTGTGCCGGGGCCCGCACCTGCCCTCGACCCGAATGATCGGCAACGGATTCGCGATCACCCGGTCGTCGGGCGCCTACTGGCGCGGCAGCGAACGCAACCCGATGCTGCAGCGCATCTACGGGACCGCATGGCCGAGCAAGGACGAGCTGCGCGCTTACCAGGCGCGCATCGAGGAGGCGCAGAAGCGCGACCACCGCCGTCTCGGCCGCGAGCTCGACCTGTTCAGCTTCCCAGACGAGATCGGCTCCGGCCTGCCTGTCTTCCACCCGAACGGCGGCATCATCCGCACGGAGATGGAGGAGTACTCGCGCAAGCGCCACATCGCCGAGGGCTACAGCTTCGTCACGACGCCGCACATCACGAAGGGCCAGCTCTTCGAGACGTCCGGTCACCTCGACTGGTACGCGGACGGCATGTACCCGCCGATGAAGATCGACGAGGAGCGCGACGCCGACGGCAACGTCACGAAGCCGGCGCAGGACTACTACCTGAAGCCGATGAACTGCCCGATGCACACGCTCATCTACCGCAGCAAGGCCCGGTCGTACCGCGAGCTGCCGCTGCGATTGTTCGAGTTCGGCACGGTCTACCGCATGGAGAAGTCGGGCGTCGTGCACGGTCTCACGCGCGCCCGCGGCTTCACGCAGGACGACGCGCACATCTACACGACGCACGAATCGATGCGCGACGAGCTGACGACGACGCTCGGCTTCGTCCTTTCGCTCCTGCGCGACTACGGCCTCGACGACTTCTACCTTGAGCTGTCCACGAAGAACCCCGACAAGTTCGTCGGCGGCGACGACATCTGGGAAGAAGCAACGCGCACGCTCCGCGAGGTGGCCGAAGCATCCGGACTCGACCTCGTGCCCGACCCGGGCGGTGCCGCCTTCTACGGCCCCAAGGTCTCGGTGCAGGCGCGCGATGCGATCGGCCGTACGTGGCAGATGTCGACGATTCAGCTCGACTTCAACTTCCCCGAGATCTTCGACCTCGAGTACGCGGCCTCCGATGGCACGCGCAAGCGCCCTGTCATGATCCACCGTGCCTTGTTCGGGTCGATCGAGCGGTTCTTCGGTGTGCTCGTCGAGCACTACGCGGGCGCGTTCCCGGTGTGGCTGTCGCCGCAGCAGGTCGTCGGCATCCCGGTCGCCGACGAGTACGCCGAGTACCTCGGGGACGTCATCGACACGTTGAAGGCGCAGGGCGTGCGCGCGAGCCTCGACGACAGCGACGGCCGCATGCCGAAGAAGATCCGCAATCACACGACGGCCAAGGTGCCGATCATGTTGATCGCGGGGGAGAAGGACCGCGAGGCCGGCACGGTCAGCTTCCGGTTCCGCGACGGTACCCAGCTCAATGGCGTGGATGCGAACGAGGCCATCGGGCGCATCCTGGCAGCCATTGAGCGTCACGACCTGGTGAACGGCGAAAGCGACCTCTGATGACGGGCGACCACGTGCCAGGCGGGGATGCGCATGACGGCATGCGATTCCCGCCGGGCACCGGCGCGCCCGGCGGCCTCGGATTCCCGCAGAGCGAGCTCGATGGCGTCGACGTGCAACGGTCTGACGACCTCATGGGTGTGCCTGACGAGTACCAGCGCCTGTGGACGCCGCACCGGATGGCCTACATCACGGACGGCCAGGATCCAGACCAAGATGCCTGTCCGTTCTGCCGCGGCCCCGAGCGCCCCGACGAGGAAGTGCTCATCGTCGCGCGCGGCGAGCACGCCTTCGTCGTCATGAACCTCTACCCGTACAACAACGGGCACCTGCTCGTGTGCCCGTACCGGCACATCGCGACCTACGACGAGGCGAACGACGACGAGATCCTCGAGATCGGGCACCTCACGCAGACGGCCATGCGCGTGCTTCGCATCCAGTCGCATGTGCAGGGGTTCAACCTCGGCATGAATCAGGGGCGCCTCGCGGGCGCCGGCATCGCAGGTCACCTGCACCAGCACGTCGTGCCGAGGTGGCCCCTCGACGCGAATTTCTTCCCAATCATCGCCAAGACCAAGGCGTTCCCCGTCCTGCTCGGCGACCTCCGCGATCAACTCGCGGCGGCCTGGCCGAAATCGCCGGGATAGGCGGCAGACACGTGGCGCGGCGAATGCCGTGAGCCACCCAGATCGCGCGGAGACATCACCAGCGCCCGAGGCTTCGGGCACGAGAAAGGACATCATGACCGACGAGACCACGCAGGTCGCCACCACCGGCTCGAGCCGCGTCAAGCGAGGACTTGCCGAGATGCTGAAGGGCGGCGTCATCATGGACGTCGTCACGCCCGAGCAGGCGCGTATCGCGGAAGACGCCGGCGCGGTCGCCGTCATGGCGCTCGAGCGCGTTCCCGCAGACATCCGGGCGC
>JBQDJW010000529.1:0-2969 GCA_052086425.1 Pseudoclavibacter sp.
CTCGACGACGACTTCGCCCAGATGGCTTCGGAGTTCGACACGGTCGACGAGCTGCGCGAAGACCTGCGCACGTCGGCGGCCTCGAAGAAGACCTTCGCCCAGGTCGACCAGGCCCGCGAGCAGATCGTGCCCGCCCTGCTCGAACTGGTCGAGATCCCTGTGCCGCAGCAGGTCGTCGATGACGAGGTCACGCGTCACCTCGAGAACGAGGGCATGGAGCCCGACAACCCGCACGGCGTCGAGGTGCGCGAGAACGCCGAGTCGTCGTTCCGCCAGCAGGTGCTGCTCGACGCGATCATCAAGGAAGAGAACATCCAGGTCGAGCAGGACGAGCTCACCCAGTTCATGATCCAGTCGGCATCGCAGTACGGCATGCAGCCGCAGGAATTCGTGAACATGCTGCAGCAGAACGGGCAGTTCATGGGCATGGTCGGCGAGGTCGCCCGCTCGAAGGCGCTGCTGTTCATCCTCGACAAGGCCGAGGTCGTCGACGAGAACGGCGACGCGGTCGACGTGTCGGAGTTCACGGTCGCGATCCGTCGTGCCGAGGAGCAGGCCGCTGCTGAAGCGGCCGTGCCGACCGACGAGCTGGTCGACGACGCCGAAGGCGACGTCGACGAGGCCGCGACGGACGAGGACGAGGCCGCCGACGAGGCCGAGTCCGACGACGAGGCCGCCGAGTCCGACACGAAGTAGCCGATACCGGCATCCGGTGCGATCGCGCCGGTGAGCGAGGGCGGGTTCCCGATGGGGCCCGCCCTCGTCGTATTTCGAGACGAACGCGCCGCTCTGCGCGCGAGCGGGCACAATGCGGTCATGACGTCGCCCGCCCGCCCGATGCCCGAAACCGGGCCGACCGCGCCACCTCCCGCCCTGCTCGCCGTCTCGCACGGAACGTCGTCTCCGGCCGGTCAGGCGGCCGTGGCGTCGCTCGTCGAAGCGGTCGCCGGCCGCCTCCCTGGCGTCGACGTGCGCCTCGGTCACGTCGACGTGCAGCATCCGGATGTCGCGGAGTCGCTCGACGCCCTCGGCGATCGCGCCGTCGTCGTGGTCCCTCTGCTGCTCTCTGCGGGCTACCACGTGCGCGTCGATCTTGCGCGCGAGACGGGGCATCGCCGCGGTGTCGCCGTCGCCCGGGCGATGGGGCCGGATGCTCGACTCGCCATGGCACTCGCGTCGCGTCTCGAGGCGGCAGGCGGCCTGCCAGGCGACGCGATCGTGCTGGCCGTCGCAGGGTCGAGCGACGGGCGGGCAAACGACGACTGCGTGCGAATGGCGGGGATGCTCGGTGAGCGTCTCGGGCGCGACGTGACGGTCGGATTCCTCTCGGCGGCCGAGCCACGGCTCGACGCAGCGGTCGCTCGGGCGCGCGCGCAGCAACCGGCCGGATCGACGCGCGTCGCGGTCGCGACCTACCTGCTCGCGCCCGGCTACTTTCACGCCCTCGCCGCCCGGCTCGCGGCCGGCGGCGACCTCGTCGCGCCGCCCTTGCTCGGCGCCGACGCGCCTGCGGGGGAGCTCGTCGACCTCGTGATCGAGCGCTACCGGGACGCGCTCGCGACGTGACGTGCCCCGCCGTCGTCCCCGCGCATCCGGTTCACGAATGTCGCGCCGGTGCAAGCATTTTTGCCGAATGTGTCGTCACGTAACGGACAGAGACGTTCGACGACGGGAGCCGGCGCAATGTGACGTCGAAGACTTCACGACCGGCGAATACGGGCATAGCGTCGCCGAGAGCATTCGCCGTTCGACCCTCGCCCCCCCTCGGGGTTCGGGCCGATCACGAACCATCAGGAGGCCAGCGTTGACCATCAGCAAGACCGACGCGCGACAAGCGAAGGCGCCATCGGCGACCGCCCGCGCCGCAGCGGCGACGCCGGCAACGCCCGCTGAGGCGCGCAGACCCCGCAAGTCGTCGAAGCCGAACGGCCAATGGAAGATCGACGGCACCGAACCGCTGAACGCCAACGAGGTGTGGAAGCAGCAGGACGGCGGGCTCAGCGTTCGCGAGCGCATCGAGACGATCTACTCGAAGCAAGGTTTCGCGAGCATCGACCCGACCGACCTGCACGGGCGATTCCGCTGGTGGGGCCTGTACACGCAGCGCAAGCCCGGCATCGACGGGGGCAAGACGGCCACGCTCGAGCCGCACGAGCTCGAAGACGAGTACTTCATGCTGCGCGTGCGCATCGACGGCGGCCGCCTCAGCACCGAGCAGTTGCGCGTGATCGCGGGCATCTCGACCGAGTTCGGCCGCGACTCCGCCGACATCACCGATCGGCAGAACGTGCAGCTGCACTGGATCCGGGTCGAGGACGTGCCCGAGATCTGGCGCCGCCTCGAGGGCGTGGGCCTCTTGACGACCGAGGCGTGCGGCGACGTGCCGCGCGTGATCCTCGGCTCGCCCGTCGCCGGCATCGCGGCCGACGAGCTCATCGACCCGACCCCGCAGATCGAGGAGATCGCGGAGCGGTTCATCGGCGACGAGTCGCTCGCCAACCTGCCTCGCAAGTTCAAGTCGGCGATCACGGGCCACCCGAGCCAGGACGTCGTGCACGAGATCAACGACGTGGCATTCGTCGCCATCGACCACGCGGAGCTCGGGGTCGGGTACGACCTCTGGGTCGGCGGCGGCCTGTCGGCCTCGCCTCGGCTCGGCGAGCGGCTCGGCACCTTCGTGCGGCCCGACCAGGTCACTGATGTGTGGCACGGGGTGGCGCAGATCTTCCGCGACTACGGCTACCGCCGGCTGCGCAACAAGGCGCGCCTGAAGTTCTTGCTCGCCGAGTGGGGCGTCGAGAAGTTCCGTCAGGTGCTCGAGGAGGAGTACCTCGGCTACGCGCTCGCCGACGGCACCGCCGCGCCGAAGCCCGCGTCGCCTGGCGACCACATCGGCGTGCACCGGCAGCGCGACGGCCGCTTCTACGTCGGCGTCACGCCGATCGTCGGGCGCGTCTCAGGCCCGACGC
>JBQDJW010000530.1:0-2962 GCA_052086425.1 Pseudoclavibacter sp.
GCGTCGGTTGCCGACCGAGGCCGAGTGGGAGTACGCGGCGCGCGGCGGACTCGACGGCGCGACGTACCCGTGGGGAAACGACGCGCCCGACGCGACCGGGGACTGGCGGGCAAACATCTTCCAGGGAACGTTCCCGCGCGAGAACACCGTCGACGACGGCTACCTGACGACGGCGCCCGTGCGCGCACTGCACCGTAACGGCTACGGCCTTTGGCAACCCATCGGCAACGTGTGGGAGTGGTGCGCCGACTGGTACGACCCCGGCTATTACGCGCGGTCGCCCCGCGAGAATCCGCAGGGCCCGGAGCGGGGCGCCTCACGCGTGCTTCGCGGCGGAAGCTACCTCTGTCACGACTCGTACTGCAACCGGTACCGCTGCTCGGCTCGCTCGCAGAACTCGCCCGACTCGTCGATGGGAAACGCGGGCTTCCGCACGGTCGCGGCGTAGGCGAGGGCGGCCGCTCACGCCGCCGCCCTCGCTCCGTCTACGCCGCCGACGCCGGCGCGCGACCAGTGTCGGCGAGGGCGGCGCGCTCCTCGGCGAGGCGCGCCATAATGCGCGCCTCGAGGGGGGCCGCCGCGGGCGTGCCGGCGATGTTGTGCAGCTCGTTCGGGTCCGCCCGCAGGTCGTAGAGTTCCGTGATCGGCGTTCCGATGTAGCGCGTCAGCCGCGCGTCTCGCGTGATCAACGTTCGCATCCGCACGGGCGCCGGGAGCCCGTCGACCCCGAACGGTTGGTCTTCTTCGACGAGCACCGCATCACGCCCGCGCATCTCATCGCGCGGAGGCTCAGCATCCGGCCCACCGTGCTCGAAGAACGGAACGAGGCTCCTGCCCTGGATGCCGCGGTACGGCTTCGCGCCGGTCAGGTCGAGCATCGTCGGCGCCAGGTCCGGCAGCGCGATGAGGTCGTCGTGGCGCGAACCCGGCGCGCGGTCGCGCGCGGTCGGGCGGATGATCAGCGGCACGCGCGTGACCGCGCGGTAGTGGCACAGGTGCTTCAGCAGGAACCCGTGGTCGCCGAAGAAGTCGCCGTGGTCGGCGGTGAACATCACGACCGTGTTGTCGGCGAGTCCGGTCTCTTCGAGCGTGCGCAGGATTCGACCGACGGCCTCGTCCATGAGCTCGATGAGTCCGTATTCGGCGACGGCCGCGTGACGAAACTGCTCCTCGGTGGGAGCCCACGACATCGTCCAGTCCTCGGCCGGCTCTCCGCGCGACGCGGCGAACCGGCGCATGTGCTCGGGCGCACTGCCGAGAGGGTCGGTGAACGTCGCCGGCAGCTCGATCTCGTCGGCCTCGTACCTCGCGTCATATCCCCGGGGAACCGCGTAGGGGTGGTGCGGGTCTGGGAACGACGCGAGCAGCATGAACGGCTCGTCGTTCTCGGCGAACGATCGAAGGTGCGCTTCCGTCCGCTCGGCGACGTAGGCGGTCGAATGATCTCCGGCTGGAACCCGCGTCGTATAGACCTGATCCCACCCTTCGAACGTGCGGAGCGCATTCTCCGGTCCGCTGATTCGCAGGGGATCTGAGCCGCGAGCGGATGCCCACCAGCGGTAGTTGCCGGTGGTCTCGTCGCCGTGTCCGATCACGAACTCCACGTGTTCGAACCCGTAGTAGTCGTCGGGCGACGGCGCGTCGGAATCGGCGAACCGGTCGAAGCGCTCGTACGCAGCCCACCCGTCGGGCCACGGCCTCGGCGCCGCATCCTGCACCGATTCGTCGAGCATGAGCGGATCGGTCCGTTCGATCTGGTCGCGCTGCTCCCCTTCGAACGGCCACCCCATGGTCTGGAGGTGCATTTTCCCGATTGCGACCGTGCGGTATCCGGCATCCCGCAGTTGGCCTGGCACGGTATTCGCATCGGGGTCGAGCGGAATGCCGTTGAACCGTGTTCCGTGGACGGACGGCCAGCGACCGGTCAGCAGCGACGAGCGGCTCGGCATGCAGGTCGGGTTGGCGACCGTTGCCGATTCGAATACGTGCCCGTCGTCGGCGAGGGCGTCGAGATTGGGCGTGCGCACCTGCCGGTTGCCGTAGCACCCGAGCAGATCCGCCTTCAATTGGTCGGCGCAGATCACCAGCACATTCGGGCGCGGGGAGTTGCGTGGCTCGGATTCCGCCAGCTCCGAAGCCGGTTGCGAGTCGCGTCGTGGGGTCATTGAGCGGTCTCCTAGTGGGCGTCTCGAATGAGTTCGAGCACGCTCGAGCGGGTCTGAGCGAATTCCGGGGTCGCGCGAGTCGTGATCTGGTCACGGTCGCGGGGGAGTGGGATGTCGAGGATCTCGGTAACGCGGGCGGGCTTCTTGCCGAGGACGACGACGCGGTCGGACAAATAGACGGCTTCATCGACGTCGTGCGTGACGACGACGATGGTCATCCCGAATTCGTTGCGGATCCGCAGGCAGAGGTCTTCGAGCTCGAAGCGGGTTTGCGCGTCGACCGATGCGAACGGTTCATCCATGATCAGCACGTCGGGCCGGTACGCGAGTGCGCGTGCGATGGCGACGCGCTGCTGCATTCCGCCCGACAACTGCCAGGGGTACTTCGTGTGCGCCTTCGCGAGGCCGACAGCCGTGACGGCTTCGTGCACGCGCTCGAGCTTCTCCGATTTCGGGATGCGGAGGTGGCGGAGGGGGAGCATCACGTTCTTGTCGACCGTCAGCCAGGGGAGGAGCGACCTGGTGTACTCCTGGAAGACGAGCGCGAGCGTTGAGGGTGGCCCGATGATGACCTCCCCGTCGATCGATGCGGATCCCTTCGAGAGCGGGTGAAGCCCGGCCAGACACTTGAGGAGGGTGGTCTTGCCGACTCCCGATGGTCCGACGATGCACACGAGCTCGCCCGCGAAGACGTCGAACGTCAAGTCGTCGATGACGTTGACGGCCTTGTCGCCGCTGCCGTAGGTCTTTCCGAGGTTTTGCACCGAGAGGCGGACTTCGCGCGCCTCGGGCGCGGC
>JBQDJW010000531.1:0-2959 GCA_052086425.1 Pseudoclavibacter sp.
ATGGGTTCTGGGCGGACTGGGAGATCAAGAACGAGCACAACCTGTGCGACGCGGGCTCGTCGGCAGGCAAGGTCGACGCGTTCATCGAGTTCCTCGAGAGCCCTGACGCGGTGCTCGTGTGTACCCACGCGACGCTGCGCTTTGCGTTCGAGAAGCTGGCCCCGGAGTCGTTCAACGGCACCGTGCTGGCGATCGATGAGTTCCACCATGTCTCCGCCGACACGGAGTCGTCACGGCTGGGAGCGCTGCTCCAGGACGTGATGAACGGCTCCGACGTGCACATTGTCGCCATGACCGGGTCGTACTTCCGCGGGGATTCGGTGCCGGTGCTGTCGCCTGAGGACGAGGCGAAGTTCACGCCGGTCACGTTCAACTACTACGACCAGCTCAACGGCTACGAGCACCTGCGGTCGCTCGGCATCGGGCACCACTTCTACCAAGGCCGGTACACGGACGCGATCGATCAGGTGCTCGACCTCGACAAGAAGACGATCGTGCATATCCCGAGCGTGAACTCGGGTGAGTCGACGAAGGACAAGATCGAGGAAGTCGGTCGCATCATCGACGCGATCGGCCACGTTGAGTCGACCGATCCCGAGACGGGCATCATCAGCGTACGTCGCGAGGACACCGGTGAGATCGTGCGAGTCGCGGACCTCGTCGATGACACGGACCAAAAGAAGCGCGGAGACACGCTGCACTACCTGTCCCACACCGCGTCGAAGGAGCGCGACGGCGTCGACATCATCATCGCGCTGGGCATGGCGAAGGAGGGCTTCGACTGGCCGTTCGCGGAGCACGCTCTGACGGTCGGCTACAGGGCGTCAATCACCTAGGTGATCCAGATCATCGGACGCGTCACCCGTGACAGCCCTGGGAAGACGCACTCGCAATTCACGAACCATATCGCCGAGCCGGATGCCTCACAGGGCGAGGTCAAGGTCTCGGTGAACAACATGCTGAAGGCGATCACGGCCTCGCTACTCATGGAGCAAGTGCTCGCGCCGAACTTCAACTTCAAGACGAAGAAGTTCGACGACGACGAGCCGGCGAAGAAGGGCGAGCTGAAGATCAAGGGCTTCAAGGAGCCCTCGAGCGAGCGCGTGAAGCAGATCGTCGCGACGGACTTGAATGACCTGAAGGCGACGATCTTGCAGGATGACACCTTTGCACGGGCCGCCGCCGGGTCGATCGACGCGGAGACAACGAACAAGGTGCTGATCCCGAAGATCATCCGGGAGAAGTACCCCGACCTCACCGAGGAGCAGGTCGAGGAGGTGCGCCAGCAGGTCGTCGTCGACTCGGTGATCAAGAATGGCGAGGTGCGCGAGGTCGGCGACAAGCGCTTCATCAAGATGGCCGAGAAGTTCGTGAACATCGACGACCTGAACATCAACCTCATCGACTCGGTGAACCCGTTCCAGCGGGCGTTTGAGGTGTTGTCGAAGTCGGTCACGCCGTCGGTCCTGCGCTTGATCCAGGACACAATCACGTCGACGAAGATCGAGTTCTCCGAGGAAGAGGCTCTGGCGCTGTTCCCGAAGATCAAGACGTGGAAGCAGGTACACGGCAAGAACCCGGATATCCGTTCCGAGGATCCCGCCGAGAGGCGGCTGGCTGCGGCCCTGTTGTTCCTGCAGAAGTTGGCAGCACAACGCAAGGCGGAGAAGGCTGCGACGGAGATGGGAGAAGGGTCATGACGCCGATCGACTTCACGTCCAACGAGGACTTGGTAATCACGCTCGATGACATCCTCGATGATGAGCTCCTGGTTGCGGCTGAAAAGCCGAAGAAGCTCACCTCGTCGGACCGTTTGGAACGAGCCTTCCTTGAGATCCAGGAGTTCCGACGCACCGAAGGCCGGCTGCCCAGCCCGCAGACGCGCGAGATCGCCGAGCGTAAGCTCGGAGCTCGGCTGGACGGGTTCCTAGCCAACGAAGCAAAGTCTGAGGCAGTGAAGCACCTCGACGAGTTCGGACTGCTCGAGGCCCCCGCCGCGCCGGCGTCCATCGACGATCTGCTGGAAGGCGACGAACTCGACGAGCTCCTGGACGATGACGCAGGGATCCTCGATGTGTCGGATCTGCCCGCCCGGCGGTCCGCGGATGCGCCTGATTCCGTCGCTCGACGTAAGCGCGCAATCGACTTCGAGAACTTCGAGCACCTTTTCGTTAACACGCACGCCGAACTGCGCGACGGGACGAAGCATCGTGCGCCGTTCCGGGGAGTTCAGACCATTGAGCCCGGCCGGTTCTTTGTTCTCAACGGCATGTTGCTGTTCGTCGCTGAGGTGGGTGATACGAAGACCATGATCGTCGGCGGGAAGGCCGAGCAGAAGCAGCGTCTCCGTGTGATTTTCGAGAACGGGACAGAGTCGTCGCTCTACCGACAGTCGTTGTCGATCAGGCTTCATGAGCAGGGTGGGGAGGCGGTTGTCAGTGCCGGGACTGATCTGAATGAGATTCTCGATGGGGACGTTGAAAGCGGTCACATCTACGTCCTGCAGTCGCTCAGCAGTGATCCCGTGATCGCGAACCTCGAGAATCTGCACAAGATCGGGTTCTCGACGACGAGCGTGGAGCAGCGCGTGAAGGGGGCGTCGACGTCGCCGACGTACCTGATGGCTCCCGTCAAAATCGTCGCGGACTATCGCGTCTACAACCTCAAGGCATCGGTTCTCGAGAACCTGTTGCATCGCGTGTTCGCCGACGTGCGTCTGGACTTGACACAGGTCGACCGGAAGGGCCGCGACTACGACCCATCAGAATGGTTCGTCGTTCCGCTCGACGTGATCAACCAGGCAGTTGCAATGATCATGTCTGGCGAGATCACGGAGTATCACTATGACCGTTCCACTGAGCGATTGGTCAGACATAGCTGAGGCGCCCGGAAGGCGCAGTTCGGCGTTGCCCCCTCGGAAATCGTCGATTAATTCGCACAACCAATACTGCACGTCCGC
>JBQDJW010000532.1:0-2955 GCA_052086425.1 Pseudoclavibacter sp.
AGCTCGACCCGCGGCAGGGACGGCGGCGGAGTCGGCTGTTCGTCGGCCGGCGCTGCGCCGTGAAGGTCGCCGCCTTGCTGTGCGTCGGTCACTCGGTCTCCTTCGTGGTCGTGGTCGTGGTCGTGGTCGTGGTGGTCGCCATTGCGGCCGAAGTCGCAACCGCAGCCGCAAGCCGGCGCGCTACGCGCCGACCGCCTGCGCGCTTGTGATGGGCAACGTCGAGTCGGCGCCGAAGTCGCTCGGCGATGGCTCGCGGCCCGCCTCGACGAGCAACGCGCCGGCGGCCGCGATCATGGCGCCGTTATCAGTGCAGAGGCGAAGCGGCGGCACGCGCAGCTCGATGCCGGCCTCGGCGCAGCGCTGCTCAGCGAGCTCGCGCACGCGCACGTTCGCGGCCACGCCGCCACCGAGCACGAGCCTCGGCACCTCGTTGTCGATGCAGGCCGCGACCGCCTTGCGCGTGAGCACGTCGGCGACGGCTTCGCGGAAGCTCGCGGCGAGATCGGCGACCGGCACCTCTCCCCCGGCGTCCTCGATCGCCTCGACCTGGCGCGCGACGGCGGTCTTGAGGCCCGAGAACGAGAAGTCGTAGCGGTGCTTCGCGAGGTCCTTCGGCAGTGAGAGGCCGCGTGGGAACCGGAAGGCCTTCGGGTCGCCGCCATCAGCGGCCCGATCGATCGCCGGCCCGCCCGGATATCCGAGCCCGAGCAGCCGCGCGACCTTGTCGAATCCCTCCCCCGCCGCGTCGTCGATCGTCTCGCCGAGCAGCGAGACGTCGTCGACGAGATCGCGCACGAGGATGAGCGACGTGTGCCCGCCAGAGACCAGCAGACCGATGCACGGGGCCTCGAGCGGCTCGCGTCCGCTCGTGAGCAACTCGGCCGCGATGTGCCCGACCAGGTGGTTGACGCCGTACAGCGGCAGGCCGGTCGCCGCCGCAAGGCCCTTCGCGGCGCCGACGCCGACCATGAGTGCGCCCGCGAGGCCCGGTCCAGACGTGACCGCGATCGCGTCGATGTCGTCGAGCGTGAGCCCCGCCTCGTCGAGGGCCGAGCGCAGCGTCGGCACGAACGCGTCCACGTGTGCGCGCGCCGCTACCTCCGGCACGACGCCGCCGAAGATGGCGTGCTCGTCCATCGACGAGGCGACGGCGTTCGCGAGCAGCTCCCGCCCGCGCACGATCCCGACGCCCGTCTCGTCGCACGACGTCTCGATGCCGAGCACCGTGGCCTCGCGCGCTGCCGGCCCCGCGCCCGGCTCGGGCCGGATGCTCGGGGCGCCCGGAGCATCCGGACCATCGCCGGCGCCCGACGCGGCAATCGCACCGTCGCGGTCGGCGGCGGAAGCACTGACCTCTCGCTCGCCAGGCATGTCCGCCACGACCGCGCGCGCCGTCGCAGCGACAGCCGGCGCGTCACCGCGCATGACGACGGCGCCGACGCCCTCACCGGGGTAGTAGCCCGGTCGGTAGCCGATCTCGGCGAACCCGAGCCGCTCGTACAGGCGGCGCGCCGCGTCGCCGTTCTCGCGCACCTCGAGGAACAGCAGGTGCGCGCCGCGCTCGACCGCCCACTGCGCGAGCACCGCGAGCATGCGCATCGCCCAGCCGCCGCGCCTGGCCGACTCGGCGACCGCGATCGTCTGCACGTCGCCCTCGCCCGCACCGCGAGCCGCCATGACGCCCGCATACCCGACGATGACGCCATCCCGCTCGAGCACCAGGTAGCGCGTGTGCTCGCTCAGCAGCTCGGTCCGCATCGACGCCTCCGACCAGGGGTCGAGCGGAAAGGCCTCGTGGTCGAGGCGCACGAGATCGGCGAGATCGCCGGGTTCGGCATCGCGGATGCGCGGGGGCGCGCCGGACTCCTCGGTCGCAGGGGCCTCGGTGGCCGGATCGTCGTTCGTCAGGTCGCCTCCCGCACTCATCGAGTCACCCGCTTCGGCCCTGCCGACGGCACCGCATCCGGTGCCCGCAGGTAGACGAGGCGGTCGTCGTCGGGCCCGAGCCCGAAGGTCACGCGGTCGAGCCAGGCGAGCGCGAGGTGCGCCGCCGACACCGCAGAACCGTCGACGCGGTGCGTCACCCCCGCGAAGTGCGCGTCGACCTCGTCGGGGCGCAGAAGGATCGGACCCTCTGATGAGATCGTCCACCCCTCGGGGTAGCGCGAGCAGGCCAGCTCGCGGCGCCGCGCGTCTGTCGCGATGACGAGGTCGCCGGCGGCCTCGAGGTGGCTCGCACGCCACTCGTGCGCGATCGCGTCGTGGCTCGCCATCGGCACGAACGCGATGCCTCTGGCCGCGGCGAACGCGCGCGCCGCCGCAACGCCGACGCGCAGGCCCGTGAACGGACCGGGGCCCATACCCGCGACGACTGTCGTGATGTGTTTTGCTGCGAGCCCGGAGGCGTCGAGCGCCCCACGGATCGCATCGCCGATCGCCTCGGCGTGGTGGCGGCCGTCGACGCTGCGCGACTGGCCGAGCACGCGCCCGTGGCCCGAGACGACGGCCGCATCCGTTCCTGACGACGTATCGACCGCGAGAAGCATGCGCCAGAGTTTACGCGCGCCGATCACCCGCTCGCGCGCCCAACTCGTTCAGGGCCGACGTCGCGCCGGGCGTCGACCACCGCGGCCCGACCGGACGCAGGCGAACCGTGCGCGGGGCATCGAGATCCTCGGGGTCCTCGGCGTCGCTCTTGTCGTCGGCGGAATCGGCCCGGTCGCCCTGGCCGCCCACCGCATCCGGTTCGCTCGCTTCGCCGGGGCGCGACCCGGCTGGCGCCCCGCCCGCCCTCGGCCGCTCGAGCTCGACCTCGAGCCACTCGTCGGTGATCGCGTCGACGAGCCCGCGCCCCCACTCGACGACCGTCACGGAGCCGTCGAGATCGAGATCGAGATCGTCGAGGTCGAGGGCATCGCGCAGCCGGTAGGCGTCGACGTGCACGAGAGGCGGTCC
>JBQDJW010000533.1:0-1692 GCA_052086425.1 Pseudoclavibacter sp.
CTTCTCGCGAGTGGCTCACCCTCGCCCAGGTCGGCGAACTGCTCGGTCTCTCGGCGGGCAAGGTCTCGCGCCTCGTGCAGGAGCGGCACCTGCTCAGCATCCGTATCGATCGCGAGCCGCGCGTTCCCGCCGACTTCATCAAGGACGGCGAGACGCTGTCGGGCCTGCGCGGAACGCTCATCCTGTTGTTCGACGCGGGACTCGGCGACGACGAGGTGATGAACTGGCTGCTGAGCGAGGATGACACCCTCGGCGCAGCCCCGGTCGACGCGCTGCGCGAGGGGCGCAAAACGCAGGTGCGCCACAGCGTGCAGCTGCTGGCGATCTAAGCTGCGCGGGTGATCCATTCGACGGGCTCAGTGGCCTGAAGGGGAACCCCGATCCCTGAGCGTGTCGAAGGGCGGTCCGTGGGAGTCGGTCCCTGAGCCTGTCGAAGGGGCGTCGCGCGTCAGTGCTCCCTGACGGCCGTGCGGTGCGCGAGCGCCTCGAGCAATTCGCGCGACTCGTCATCCATGTCTGCCTCGGCGAGCGCGTCGAGCGCCGCGCCGAGCAGGCGCTCGATCTCGCTCTCGACGTCGTCGAGCGCACCCGACTCGCGGATGCGCCCCTGCATGTCGGCGATCGTCGCGTCGTCGAGGTCGTCGCGCCCGAGCCGCTCGTCGAACCATGCTCGCTGTGCATCGGTCGACGCCGCCTCGACCCGCGCCACCAGCAGCGTGCGCTTGCCCTCGCGGAGGTCGTCGGCCGCGGGCTTCCCCATGACCTCGGCGTCGCCGAACACGCCGAGCACGTCGTCGCGCAGCTGGAACGCGAGCCCGAGCGGGAGGCCGAACGCTCGGATCTTCTCGACCGCGGCGTCGCCCGCTCCGGCGAGCCGCGCCCCGATGACGAGCGGCGCCTCGATGCTGTAACGCGCCGACTTCGAGATCGCAATGGCGATGGCCCGCTCGGCGCGCGCGCCGACTGGAACCAGGGGCCACGCATGCTCCTCCGCGACGTCGAGGTACTGACCGAGGGTGACTTCCACGCGCATCCGCGAGATCTCTTCGCGGGCCGCGGCAGCCGCATCCGGCGCCACGGCCGCGCACGCAGCCACGAACAGGTCGTCGCTCCACGTGAGCAGCAGGTCTCCGACCAGTATTCCGGCGGCCTCGCCGAAGTGCGCCCCGTCGCCGGCCCACCCGGATGCGCGATGGTGCGCCTCGAAGGCGCGATGCGTCGACGGCGCGCCACGCCGTGTGTCGGAGCGGTCGATGATGTCGTCGTGCGCGAGCGCCGCAGCGTGGAAGAGTTCGAGCGCCGACGCCGCGTCGACGAGCGCGGGGGAGGAGGCGCGGCCCTGCGCGCGGAAGCCCGCTGCACAGAACTGTGCGCGGATTCGCTTGCCCCCTGAGGTGAAACGCGCAGCGTGCTCGAAGACGGCGCCAAGTTCGTCGCTGATACCGTCATATCTCTCGCACTCCTGAGCGATCAGGTCCGCGAGGCGCGTGTTCACGAGGCCAACGAGCAAGGAACTATCAGTCACCTCTCTACCCTAGGGTGCGGCCTCCACATAGAATGGACGACTGAGCACGTGGTGTCCGCCGCGTGCATGTTGGAAAGGCGTGAGGTCAGCCATGGCACTCTCGGAGCAAGAGCAGCGACTGCTCGATGAGATGGAACGCCATCTCTATCAAAATGAGGCCGACGTGA
>JBQDJW010000533.1:1702-2955 GCA_052086425.1 Pseudoclavibacter sp.
ATCGACGCAAGCCGTCACAACCCGATCGATCGTGCTCGCGATCCTGGCCGTCGCGGTCGGTCTCGGCGTCGTGCTGGTCGGTCTCACCCTGCAGCAGCCCGTCGTCGGCATCGGCGGCTTCGTCGTCATGCTGCTCGGTGTCCTCCTCGCCTTCCGGCGAGGCAAGCCGGGCAAGGGCAAGAACGCCACCGACGGCGACTCGTCCGACGGCGCCCCGGCCTCTGCGTCAACGTCGAATGGCGTGAAGGGCGACGCCAAGCGCGGCGCCACGCCGTCAGACGGCGGCTTCATGGATCGACTCGAAGACCGCTGGGACCGCCGCCGCAACGGCGACTAGGCGCTCCCTCCACATCGCACCACTCCCTCGAAGGGGCGGAACCGGATCACTCCGGTTCCGCCCCTTTTTTCGTCCGCCCGCGCGCCCGCTGGTGCCCCTTCGGTCACCGATGTGGCGTTTCGGTGTCCCCACTGGCCCCGTTTCCCTCCACTCCTCACCCCCCTCGTTCTGCCGCGCAATCTCAAGGAATTCGCAGGCAGTATCCGCGGGAAACTCTCGCGTGGACGCGATATGTGGTGCATTGTGGAGTAAAGTGGAGCTATGCGGATGGACCGAGTGGAGGGAGGGCGTGCATGTTCCTTGGCACGTACTCGCCGAAGCTCGACGAAAAAGGGCGGCTCATCCTGCCCGCCAAGTTCCGTGACGAGCTCGAGGGCGGCCTCGTCATGACCCGCGGGCAAGACCGCTGTGTCTACGTGTTCTCGAATGCCGAGTTCCAAGACCTGCACGACCGCATCCGCCAGGCGCCCGTCACGAGCAAGCAGGCGCGCGACTACCTGCGCCTGCTGCTGAGCGGCGCGCACGCCGAGGTGCCCGATAAGCAGGGGCGCGTGACGATCCCTGCCCAGCTGCGCCAGTACGCCGGGCTTGATCGCGAGCTCGCCGTCATCGGTGCCGGCTCGCGCGCCGAGATCTGGGGCTCCGCCGCCTGGAACGACTACGTGACCGAGAACGAGGCCGCGTTCTCCGAGACGGCCGAGGAGGTGATCCCCGGGCTCTTCTGATCGCGCGCTGCGACCCCCAGCCGTTCACCGCTTCTGAGGCACCTTCCCCGGCAGCAGAACGCATCGCCCTGACGCACCTTCCCCGGCGCCAGGACGGAATGGATGGGGATCGGAGCGCACGATCGAAACCGGGACATCATGACCGACAGCTCACTCTCGCCCCGCGATCCCGCCGGCCTTCACGAACCCGT
>JBQDJW010000534.1:0-2952 GCA_052086425.1 Pseudoclavibacter sp.
GCGATCCCGGGTGCTCGCGCCGATGCCGAGTGGGACGCCGCGGAGGTCGAGCGGTCCATCGCGGCGACCTCGCGGGCGCTCGGGCTCGACGCATAACTCGCTCGCCGCATCCGTCGTGCCCGCCGCATCCGCCGTGCTGGCCGCATTCGTCGAATCTGCCGCATCCCGGTCCGCCGGCGCAGGATGCGTCTATCGCCGTTTCCATGTGTTTGACACAATTCGCGCGTGTCACCGCTGAGCTCGCCCCAGGCCATTCCGACCGCGACGGCGCCGGTCGCCGTGATCGGCGACGCATACATCGACGAGGTGTTCGAGGGCGACAAGCGCAAGGGCACGAGCGCGAAGCACCTCGGCGGGGCGGGTCTTGCGGTCGCGACCGACCTGGCGCTGCTCGGCGTCGACTGCGCGCTCATCGCCTCGATCGGCGACGACGACGGGGGGCGACGCATCCGCGATCACCTCGGCGAGCACGGCGTTCGCCTGCTGCCGACGGTCGGCAACCACCCGACGGGCCACGTGCGCAGCGTGCACGTCGGCGGGCACACGCAGTCGCGGTTCGACGAGGCGACCCGTCTGCGACGTATCGACTTCGACGACGACCAGGTCGCGGCGATCGGGGCGGCACCGCTCGTCGCGGTCGCCGGATTCGCGTTCGACGACAAGAAGCAACAGCGAAAGCTGCTCGCGGCAGTGCGCCAACCGCAGAACCGGCTCGTGCTCGACCCGAACCCGCGAGAGGGCCTGTTCCACGACCAGGACAAGTTCCGCAAACACTTCGAGCGGCACGCGTCGAGCGCCCTGCTCGTGCACCTCGGCTCGGGCGACGCCGAGCTGATCTTCCGCTCGCCCGTCGACGAGGTCACGACCGACCTGCTCGACCTCGGCGCCTCGCACGTGCTTGCCACCGAGGGGCGCAACGGCAGCCGCTGGGTCAATCGGGCCGGGCTCGACGTCTCGGCACCGATCGCCTTCTTCGACGGACCGGTCGTCGACACCCTTGGCGCCGGAGACGCGGTGCTCGCCGTCGCGATCGCCGCTCTGCTGCGCGAGGGAGTGCCGCAGCGCGACCTCGAGGCCCGCGCGATCCTGCACCGCGCGATGGCGCTCGCGGGCGCGACGATCCGCAACCGGGGACCGCACCTGCACGACGCCGACGAGGTGCCGGTTTCGGCTCGCCGTGCCACGAACGCGTTCCGCGTGCTCGAGCAGCCGCCGCAGCGCCTCGTCCGGTAGCGGGGCGGGTGCTCGCGCGGGTGGGTGCTCGCGCGGGCGGGCTACCGGTGGCGCGCGCGGTGCTACCGGCGGCGCGCGGTGCTACCGGCGGCGACATTTGCTACCGGGCGTCGGGGAGTGTTTGTCGCGGCGGGTAGCGGTGTGCGTGTGGGGGTGGGTGTTCGTGCGCGGTGTCACCGATGTCCCGAGACATCATCGTGCTACTGGCGGCGACATTTGCTACGGGGCGTCGGGGAGTGTTTGTCGCGGCGGGTAGCGGCGGGTAGCGGCGGGTAGCGGCGGGTAGCGGCGGGTAGCGGTGGGGAGCGGTGAGCGGTGAGCAGCCGCGCGCTCCGCGGCCGAGTGAGCGCATGTTGACGATGTCGCGGCGCGCGCTGCGCTGACTCCGGGGTGGCGTCGATACGCTCTGGAATATGTGTCCTGCTGGCGAGAACGACGGCGAAGGTCGCGGCACCCCCGATGAGCCCGAGGAGACGACGCGCAGGAGCGCATCGTCGAATTCGGCGCGCGCCACGACCGGCCTTTCTCGACGTGACTTCGAGGTGATCGACGCTCGACGCGTCGAGCGCGCAGACCTCGTTCGGGATGTGCTGCGCAGGCGTCGGAGTGCCGCGTCCGGTGCCCCCGACGAGGGTGGAGCTCCCGACGGCGCTGGCGCCCCCGACGGCGCTGGAGCTCATGACGTGGCCGAGCACGGCGCGCGTGACGAGACGGTCGAGCCCGACGGCGCGGTCGGCGCACACCATGCGGGCTCGGCCGACGAAGGTCCCTGGGGAGGCGCGTCGTTCCGCGGCGGCGAAACGTTCGAGGACGGCGGACCTGGCACGGTCGGCGGCTCCATCCGTGGCGACGAACCGCAGAGATCCGGCGAACCC
Organism: Pseudoclavibacter sp.; assembly: GCA_052086425.1. GTDB lineage: Bacteria > Actinomycetota > Actinomycetes > Actinomycetales > Microbacteriaceae > Pseudoclavibacter. Next base: position 2,109 of record JBQDJW010000534.1, read on the forward strand.
GCCGCGCACGACGCGGCCGACGGAGGCGTCGGCGACACGATCGGCGGTGCACGCGGCCAAGGGGGCTCGTCGCGCACAGGCGACTCTTCGGGGGACGGCGGCGGGTTCACCGCATCCGGAGTCCCGACCGACGACACCGTCGCCCTCGAGCGCGGTGCGAAGGAGCGGGTCGAGGCGGCGTCGACCTACGTGGCGAGGCAGACAGCGCAACGGAGCGGGCGCGTCGATGCGGCACCGGATGCGGACGCCGACGCCGACGCCGACGGCAACGGCGAAGTGAGTGCAGTCAGCGACGGCAGAGCGAGTGCAGTCGGCGACGGCAGCAACCGCGGCGTCGGCGACAGCGGGCACGGATACGACTACGACCTTCGCTTCGACGGTGCGATGGGCATCGGCGGGAGCCAAGCCCACCAGGTCGACGGGTCGCCAGGAACGCCCGGAGCGCCCGGAGCGCCGGGAGTCGCATTCGGCCCGGCTGCCACTGCCAGGACCGGCGTATCTGGAGGCGTGCGGGGGACACCGCCGGCATCTTCGGGGTCGGGGCCCGCCCGCACCTCGCGCAGTGTGCCGGTGACGTTCACGGATGCGGTGCCGAACCTCGAGCAGACCGTGCGCCTGTCTCGCAATCCGCTTACCCGCACGCGCGCCGACACCCCGGCGAGCGACGGGCCTCGCACGCAGCTCCACCAGGGGCCGCCTGTTGCTGAGCCGCCGGGCGCGGACAGTGCGGACGGCGCGGACGGTGTGCGCGGCGCGGACGGCGCGGGAGGCCTGTCGGCCCGGCCCGGCCAGGCCGGTGGTCCCTACCCGGCTGGCAGGCCAGGCCCCGCGGGCAGGCCAGGCC
>JBQDJW010000535.1:0-2947 GCA_052086425.1 Pseudoclavibacter sp.
CTCGTCGGCGTAAATGTTGCCGATGCCCGCGACGAGCGTCTGGTCGAGTAGCGCTGATTTCACAGCCGAGCGCCGCAATCGCAGCCGCGTGACGAACGCGTCGTCGTCGAACGCGGGGTCGAGCGGGTCTCGTGCGATGTGCGCGACCTGCGATGGCACGAGCTCCGCGCGGGCACCGGATGCTCCCCCGCAGTCGACCTCGCGCGGTGCGTCGACGGATTGGGGCGGGTCGGCCGGCACGAGCGCATCGACCGCGAGCGAGCCGAACGTCCGCTGGTCGACGAACGCGACGTCGTACCGTCCGCGCGGCCCGTCGAGGCGCATCCGGATGCGCGCGTGACGGTCGTCGCTCGCGGCCGGGTCGCGGATGAGGAGCTGGCCGCTCATACCGAGGTGGGCGAGGAGGGCGGAGTCGGCGGCGGGGTGCGGGTTGGAATGGTCGAGGCTCCCTTCGACGGGCTCAGGGAGCCGGACGGGAGCGGACTCAGGGAGCCGGATGGAAGCGGGCTCAGGGAGCCGGGCGAGCGGAGCCCAGAGGAACTTGCCGCGACGGCGCGGCTCGGCGAGCGTCGCGCCCTCGAGCCGCGCGACGAAGTCGGCCGCGCCGCCGACGTGCCGCGTGAGCGCACGCTCGTCGAGCACGTCGATGCCGAGCACCGTCGCGCCTGTGACGACCGGGGCCAGGCCGAGGCGCACGACCTCGACTTCGGGCAGTTCGGGCACTAATCGGCGGAGTCGCCGGCGGCGCCCGCGTCGCGCCCGGCGGACAACTCGTTCCAGGCGGCGAGCGCCGCGGCCATCTCGGCCTGACGCTTGCTACGGCCGACGCCCTCGCCGCGCACGAGAGTGCCCGACGCCGACTTCGTGCCCTTGCCGGCGGCGACCGTCACGACGGCCGTGTACTCGCGATCGTGCTGCGGGCCCGCGCCCTCGACGTCGTACACCGGCGGCGCACCGCCCCGCGTATCGACGAGCTCCTGCAGCGCGGTCTTCGGGTCCATGGCGACGCCGAACCGCTCGGACTGCCCGCGAAGCGGCTCGACGAGGCGCAGCACCAGGTCGGTGGCGACCTCGTGCCCGCCCGACAGGTACGCGGCGCCGATCACGGCCTCCATGGTGTCGGCAAGGATCGAGTCCTTGTCGCGCCCACCGGTCTGCCGCTCGCCCTTGCCGAGGTGGATGTACTGGCCGAGGCCGATGCGGCGCGCGATCTCGGCGAGCGACACGGTCGACACGAGCGCGATGCGCCTGCGGCCGAGCTTGCCCTCGTCGAGGTCGGGATGCGCGCGGTACAGCATCACGGTCACGGCCTCGCCGAGAATGGCGTCGCCGAGCCACTCGAGGCGCTCGTTGTGCGGGAGTCCGCCGTGCTCGAACGCGTACGAGCGGTGGGTGAGCGCGAGCTCGAGAAGCTCTGGCACGACATCGACCCCGAGCGTCTGCGCCAGCTGGGCTGCCGGCGGGACGTCGGGGTCGATGGGGTGCGCGTCGTTGATATCGACGGCCACGGCGCTGTTACGCGTCGGCGACCTTGCGGCCCTTGTACTCGTAGTACAGGGGCGTGCCGGCCTGGTCTTCGACGAGCTTCGCGCGGTGCGGAAGGCTGTACGTGACCTTGCCGTTCTCGACGGTCTTGACGAGCGTGGGAACCTGAGCCTTCCACTGCGAACGACGCGAACGCGTGTTCGAGCGGCTCATCTTGCGCTTCGGGAGAGCCATTGTCTCCTACCTCTCTGGTCTGTCTTTACGTGTTTCGGCCGTGCTGATCCACTCGGCCGTTGTGTTCGGCCGCGCTGCTCGATGTCGAGCGCGTGCGGCATACGGTCGTGCCGTGGCTACTCGCTGGCTGGAGTGTCGCCCGGCTCTGAAGCGTCGAACTCGAGCAGGGCTGCCCAGCGAGGGTCGATCTCGCTCGTCCGCTCCTGGAGCGGCTTCGTGAGCTTCTCCCCGGTTTCGGGGTCGAGACCCAGGCAGTCCGGCTGACACACCGGGTTGAACGGAAGTGCAAGCACCACCGCGTCACGAATCGGGGCTTCAAGGTCGACGCAGTCGTCGAGTACCTCGTATTCGAGCGCTTCGTCTCGAGCATACGCGAAGAGTTCGGCGAATTCGACTTGAAGGTCTTCCTCGATCGGCGTGAGGCAGCGGCTGCACTCCCCCGCGGTCGGCGCGGTGACGCTCGCGGTCGCGAGGATGCCGTCGTGCAGGCTCTCGAGCCGCACGTCGACGCCGAGCGACGCGCCCTTCGGCACGTTCTGCAGCCCCTCGCCGATCTGTTCCGGCGAATCGACCTCGAGCGTCAGTTCTCGCATGTCGCCCGGCTTGCCCATGAGGGTGCGGACATTGATCTGGAACGGCGACGAAGACACGCCGAAAGTCTACGCGCGCGGTGCTGTGGCACTCGCCCGTGGTGAGCATCCGGATGCGCGGAGCGCGAACGCGGGGTGCGACCGCGCCCCGTCTGCCGCGTCAGCGGGTGGGCGTGCCCCTGTCGGCACCGCCGCCCACGACAGTGGCACCACTATCGCGTGATGGACGTGTCCATGTCGCCCTGCAGGAACTCCGTGACGTTCGCGGGCACGTACGGCGACACGTCGCCGCCGAGGCCGGCGACCTGGCGCACGAGCGAGCTCGACACGTGCGCGTTGCGCGGGTCTGGCAGCATGAAGATCGTCTCGATCTTGGCCAGGTCGCGGTTCACGATCGCCATCGGCGTCTCGTAGGCGACGTCGTTCTGGCCGCGCAGGCCCTTGATGATGACACTCGCTCGCACGTCGGTGCAGTAGTCGACGAGCAGGCCCATGCTCCAGCTCGCGACGCGCACGTTGCCGCGCACCTTGGCATCTGCGATCGCTTCTTCGATGAGCTCGACGCGGCGCGAAATCGGGATCAGCGCCGTCTTGCCGGGGTTGTGCACGACGACCACGTGCACCTCGTCGAACAGGTT
>JBQDJW010000536.1:0-2941 GCA_052086425.1 Pseudoclavibacter sp.
CGAACGGCGAGGCCCGTGCGCGCGGCGGTCGGCGACGCCGTCTCCTGCGCTCGCTCGAGGGGCGACGCGTAGAGGGCCGAGAGCGGGATCCCGTCGAGACGCTCCGCGACCCGATCAGCCTGATCGCGGCCGCGATCGCTGAGGTGCAGGCCTGGCGCGCGCCCGGGCAGCACCTTTCCCGTCGTCGGCGTCGCGCCGTGCCGAATCAGCAGGATGCGCGTCGGCGGCATTTCGGTCGTCACGCGGCCAAGCCTATGTCGGCAGCGGCGACCGCGGGCGTTCGCTGCCAGCGTTCGCGACCGGACCGCATCCGGCCCCTATGGCTACGCGGGCGCAACATTCGAGGTCTAACGTGGCGAGGGTGAGTGAGCAGCCTGACATTCGGACGCTTCGACAACTGCGCGACAGCGAGCACGTGCACCGCGGTCTCCGTGAGGAGGTTCGCGAGAACCTGCTCGCGGCGCTTGCCGCGGGCGAGAACCCGTGGAGTGGCTTGCACGGCTTCGAACACACCGTGATCCCACAGCTCGAGCGGGCACTCATCGCGGGGCACGACATCGTGCTGCTCGGCGAGCGAGGCCAGGGCAAGACCCGCCTGCTGCGCACCTTCGTCAGCCTGCTCGACGAATGGTCGCCGGTCATCGAGGGGTCGGACCTCGGGGAGCACCCGTTCGAACCCATCACCGATGCGTCGCGCCGCCGCATCGATGAGGAGGGCGACGACCTGCCGATCATCTGGCGCCACCGTTCGGAGCGCTACGTCGAGAAGCTCTCGACGCCCGACACGTCGGTCGCAGACGTCATCGGCGATGTCGACCCCATGCGCGTGGCCGAGGGACGCCGCCTGAGCGACCCCGAGACGATCCACTACGGGCTCGTGCCGCGCGCCAATCGCGGCATCGTCGCCCTCAACGAGCTCCCGGATCTCGCCGAGCGGATCCAGGTCGCCCTCCTGAACGTCATGGAGGAGCGCGACATCCAGATCCGCGGCTACGTGCTGCGACTCCCCCTCGACGTGCTCGTCGTGGCCTCTGCCAATCCCGAGGACTACACGAACCGCGGCCGCATCATCACGCCGCTGAAGGACCGCTTCGGTGCCGAGATCCGCACGCACTACCCGCTGGAGCTCGGCGACGAGATCGCCGTGATCCGCCAGGAGGCGCACCTGACGGCCGAGGTTCCCGATGCTGTGCTCGAGATCATGGCGCGGTTCACGCGCGAACTGCGCGAATCGACGGCCGTCAATCAATCGTCTGGCGTCTCGGCTCGGTTCGCGATCGCGGGCGCCGAGACCGTCGCCGCTGCCGCGCGCAGGCGAGCCGCCCTGCACGAGGGCGAGCCGGCGGTCGCGCGACTCGTCGACATCGAGAGCGCCATCGAAGTCCTCCGAGGCAAGATCGAGTTCGAGCCCGGCGAGGAGGGCCGCGAAGACGAGGTGCTCGAGCATCTGCTGCGAGTCGCGACCGTGCAGGCCGTGCGCGAGCACTTCCGCGGCCTCGACTTCGGACCCCTGGTCGAGGCCTTCGACGGGCAGCGCACCATCACGACGGGCGACCAGGTCACGGCCGCAGACTTCCTCGCCTCGCTTCCCGCCCTCGGTGAGGACGGGCACGACGGCTCGGCGGGCACCGGCGGCCTCTACGACGACGTCGCCGAGCGTCTCGGCGCCGATGAGCTCGGCGAACGCGCCGGAGCCATCGAGCTCGCCCTCGAGGGCCTCTACCTCGCACGCCGCCTTTCGAAGGATCGCGACGCGGGCGAGACCGTCTACGGATAACACGATGAACGGGGAGCGACATGGCCGCTGACCGCGCGCACCGCTACGGGCAGTACGACAACGGGCCTGATCCGCTCGCGCCGCCGTTCGACCTGTCAGAGGCGCTCGATTCGATCGCCGAAGACGTCATGTCCGGCTACTCGCCGCAGCAGGCGCTGCGCGAGTACCTGCGGCGCGGCGGGCATGATCGCGCCGGTCTCGACGATCTGGCCGGGCGCGTCCGGCAGCGGCGTGAAGACTTGCTGCGGCGCCACAGCCTCGGAGGCACGCTCGACGAGGTGAAGCAGCTGCTCGATCGAGCCGTGCTGCAGGAGCGCGGGCAATTGGCGCGCGACGTCGAGATGGACGACACCGACCGCGCCTTCCGCGAGGTGCAACTGAACGAGCTTCCGGGGTCGACGGCCGAGGCTGTGACGCAGCTCGCGTCGTACGACTGGCGATCGACGGATGCGCGGAAGACCTTCGACGAGATCCGCGACCTCCTGGGGCGCGAACAACTCGACGCCCGATTCGCCGGTATGAAGCAGGCCCTCGAGAACGCATCGGACGACGACCGGGCGGCGATCACCGAGATGCTGCGCGACCTCGGCGATCTGCTCGAGAAGCACGCGACGGGAGAGGATACGCAGGCCGACTTCGACGATTTCATGACGAAGCACGGCGAGCAGTTCCCCGAGCAGCCGAAGAACATCGACGAGCTCATCGACACCCTTGCGAAGCGCGCGGCCGCGGCGGCGCGGATGCTGCGTTCGATGACCCCGGAGCAGCGCGAGGAGCTCATGGCCCTCTCTGCGCAGGCGTTCGGCTCGCCAGAGCTCATGTCGCAGCTCGACCGCATCGACGCGTCGCTGCAATCGCTGCGGCCCGGGCTCGATTGGGACGGTTCGGAGCAGTTCGAGGGCGGCGATGGGCTCGGTATGGGCGACGGCACCGGCGTGCTCGAAGACTTGGCCGAACTCGATCGGCTCGCCGAGCAGCTCGCAGAGGCGTCGAACGGCTCGCCCCTTTCAACACTCGATATCGATCGGCTCGGTCGGCACCTCGGCGATGACGCGGCCGTCTCGGCGCGCGAACTCGCCGAGATCGAGCGCGGGATGCAGCGCACGGGGCTGCTCCGGCGCGGTACAGACGGCGATCTGCGCCTGAGCCCGGCAGCTGTGCGGC
>JBQDJW010000537.1:0-2939 GCA_052086425.1 Pseudoclavibacter sp.
CCGGCCCCGCCGCGTTCACGTCGTGAGGCGCCGAGCACGCGTGCCTGGCGCCTCCCGACGGTATCGCTAGGCGTTTCGGCGGCGCAGTGCGACCATCGTGAGGCCTCCGGCGGCGAGCAGGCCGCCCGCGACGAGCAGGATCACCCAGGTGAGGTCGCCGCCCGTCTGGTTCAGCCCGTTGTCGCCGCCGTCGGCGGATGGCTCAGTCGCGCCGGGTTCGCTGGCGCCCGGCTCGGTCGCGCCAGGCTCGGTGGCGCCGGGCTCGGTCGGCGCCGGCGTCGTCGGGGCCGGGTCGACGCCGAAGATGTCGGCCGCCGCGCCGAGGCGCAGGAACTGCGTCTCACCGGTGGCGTCGTCGAGCCCGTCGTTGTCGGTCACGGCGTACACCTGGCCGTCCGCGCCGATCGTGAGGCCCTCGAGCTTCTCCTGAGTCCACCCGTTGAACGACTGCAGGTCGGGCAGCGCGTCGTAGGCCAGCGTCTTCTCGACGGGGATCACCGAGCCGCCGGCCGCGGCCAGCGCGTCGCCCGATGGCACCTCGACGGTGTACACCCGCTTGATGGCGGCGTTCGGCCCGTTCAGCTTGTCGCGCTCGATCACCGCGAGCGTGTCGTCGTCGACCGCGACGATCTCCGAGAGACCCATCCAGTCGCCGGGCGCCTCGGTCGATTCGAGCTCGTAGCCGAGCCACGACCACTCGCCGCTGGCGACGTCGTAGCGGCCGATTCGCGTCGTGTTCTCCCCCTCGAGCGGCTCGACCTCGCCGGCGCCGACCGACGGGTCGACCCACAGCGGCCGCTGGAGTGCGACGTAGACGACCTCGTCGCCCGCGTCGTCGGTTGTCGCCGCGACCCCCTCGAGGCCCCAGTTGCGCATGTGGCTCGACACGTCATCCGGCAACGAGATGCGTTCGACGATCGCCCCGGTGTCGTCGATGCGGGCGATGGCGTTCTCGGGGCCGGTCGCGCCCTCGAGCGCGAGCCAGAATCCGCCATGCGCGCGGGCGTGCAGGCCCTCGATGTCGACTGCGGCGGGGGCGCCGTCCTCGGTCACCGGCAGCGAGGCCGTGATGCGTGCCGGCTCGCTCGAGGCGTCGATCGTGTACACGAAGCCCTGCGCGAGGGCCGCGTCGCTCGCCGAGTACAGCGTGGCGGGGTCGCTCGGGTCGGCACTCAGCGCGCCGAGCGCGGTCCAGCCGATGGGCGCGCCGTCCACCTCGTCGGAGATGATCGTTGGCTGCGGCTCGCCGGCGCCGAGCTGGAAGAGGTTCACGGCCGAGCGCACTCCGGCCTCCGCGTCGTCCTCCTCGCTTGACACGGCGAGGATCCCGCGGCTCGGAATCGGCAGGATGCCCTCTGGCCCGTTGGTCGTGAAGAGCGTTTGCACGAACGCGGGGCTCACCGGGTCGGACACGTCGTAGACGGCGACGAAGTTGGAGCGCTCGCTCGCGACGAACGCGTACGGCACGCCGTCGAACTCGGCGACCGCGAGGCCCTCGGGCTCGGCGCCCTTGTTGTCGGCGCGGCCCTCGTTGTGGAGCCCGTGCTGGGTCGCGAGGTTCTCGAAGCTCGTGCCCGCGTCCCACACCACGTTGCCCTCGGCGTCGAAGACGGTCCAACCGCGGCTGCCGCCCTTCCAATCGCCCTCGTTCGCGGTCGCGAGGTAGTCGTCGCCGATCCAGGCGATCGCGTCGGGCACGCGCGGCACGCCGGCGAGCGAATCGGTCGGGCTGATGACGCCGTCGTCGGTCGCGTCGACGCCATCGAGATCGACGACGCCCGCGCTGAAGGCGCCGGTGATCGCGCGCGTCGCGAGGTCGATGATCACGACGCCGTTGTTCTCCTGCAGCGTGACGGCGGCCTCGTTACGGCTGTTGATCGTCACGTACTCGGGCTCGGCGTCCTCAGGGGTGTCGAGTCCGGCGAGCTGCTCGGCCGGAAGCTCGACCGGGGTCGCGCTCCAGGTCTCGGCCGCGCCCGCGAGGTCGAGCACTTGCACGAAGCCGGACGGCGCCTGCGGCAGGTCGCCCTCCTCCCCACCCGGGGGCGTAAACTCCTCGTCGCGCTGGTTCTCCATCGCGATGGCCGCGTGCGCGCCGTCTGGTGAGATCGCGATCGAATCGGGCTGCCCCGCGAGGTCGATCGAGGTCACGACCGAGCGGTCGTCGATGCGCAGCACGTCGACTCGGCCATGCGGGTCGGTGAACTGGTCGCCGGTCTCGTCGATGACGACGAAGACATAGTCGCCGTACGCCGCGACCGAGGTGGGCTGGTCGTCGGCATTGCCGAGCTCGTCGAGCGCGACCGTACCCTGGCCCTGCGGGTTCGACGGATCACTGATGTCGAGGAAGCCGATGCGCTTGCCGGCCGCATCTGTGTAGATGAGGGTGTTGCCGTCGTCGGTGACGGTCGAGATCTCGGCGACCGTCTCGTCGGCCGGGTCGACGTCCTCCGGAGCGTTGAGGTACACGGGGTAGGTGGCCGTGCGGGTGAAGAGCGACTCCGGGGCGGCGGCCGCAGGCGCGGCGGCGGCCGACGCGGCGAGGATCGCGGCGAGCGCCCCGGCCGCGAGCGTCCTGCTGAGCGGGCGAATCATTCGTTGACTCCTTGGGCGTATTCAGACACGAGCGAGGGCTCGCAATTTCTCGCATCCGGCGGTCGCGCAGGCAAACGCCGGGTGAACGCCAGAAAGATCGGCCGTGCCGAAGCGCGAACCGCTGTGTCGAAGTAGCCGGTCGCGCCGAAGCGCGACCGGCCAGGCCGAAAAGACCGGCCGGGCCGAAACGACCTGCCGCAGCGCGCCGCCGCCGGCCCGCGGCCGGCAGCAGCGCGAACCGCTGCAATTTGAATACGCTCAGCGACACTCCAGGCGATATTGCGGCCTGGCGTGCCGCTGAGCGTACGCAAATGGAAGGCGAACGAGCGAAATCAGGGCGCAGG
>JBQDJW010000538.1:0-2939 GCA_052086425.1 Pseudoclavibacter sp.
GGCGCAGCCGATCGAGCTCGACCGGTTCGTCGAGCAGGCCGCCGTCGGTCGCGACGAGGTCGAAGCCGCGGTCGGCGAAGCCGAACTCGTAGACCCTCGCGGTCGATCCGTTGAGCAGGCGAAGGCGGACGCGCTCGGTCGTCACCTCCTGATATGCGCCCACCGTGCCGTTCGTCGTCACGACGTTGCCGAGCAGCCCGACCTCGGCGCCGTTGCCCCCGATCTCGGAGTGATCGAGCTCACCCGTTTCGAGGTCGAGATCCTTGTCTTGCACCACCACGGGGATATCGTCGACGCCGTACTCGCTCGGCAGCGACGCCGCGAGCGAGTGCTCGTCGTCGATGAGGAACATGCCGGCGAGCCCCGAGTACACCTGCCCTTCGGTGTCGCCGTGCGGGTGCGGGTGGTACCAGAGCGTCGCTGCGGGCTGGTCGATGCGCCACTCGGGTCGCCACTGCTCGCCGGGCTCGATCGGCTGGTGCGGGCCGCCGTCCATGGCCGCCGGGAGGTGCATCCCGTGCCAGTGAAGGGTGGTGGTGTCTGTCAGGCCGTTCTCGATGCGGACGGCCACCTCCTCGCCCCGCTCCGCGCGGAGGGTCGGCCCGAGGTGGTCGCTGTTGTAGCCTCGCGTCGCCGTCGGGCGGCCCGGCACGAACTCGGTCTCGCCTTCGTGAGCGGAGAGGTCGAACACTCGCACGCCGTCCTCGACCCGCGACGGCGCGAGCGGCGGAATCGCGAGCGAGGTGCCGAACTCGACTTCTTGCACTGGCGACACGCTCGGCATGAGCGCGCAGCCCGCGAGCCCGGCAATGAGGGATGCGGCGAGCGCGGCGGCGATGGGACGCAGCATGCGGCGGGTCATCATGAGCGCACCCCCATCGCGCGCTGCACGCCCATCGCCGCGAGTCCCAGCAGCGCGCCGACTCCGGCGAGCGGCACGATCGTCCAGACGCTGAAGATCGCCAGCGGCTGCACGAACATCGTCGAGATCAGGTGGATCAGGCCGTAGGCAAGACCGGCGAGCGTGAGCGTGAGCACGGGGCGCGGCACGCGTCCGAACCCGACGACGCCGACGAACAGCGCGACCGTCGCGGAGATGAGCACCACGGCGCGGACCAGTCCCTCGAACCCGAGCACGCCGGAGAGGGGCCAGGCGAGTGAGAGCGCGCCGAGGCCGACGATGATCGCCCAGTTCACGTGCGAGCGTGGCGCCCCGGGCGACGGTGCCGCGCCGGCGTCGTCGGGGCGGTGCCATGGGTCGGATGCTCGAGTCATGTCGGCGACGCTACGAATGGTCGGGCGGGTGGCGCATCCGGGTACGGGCGTCGGTCGCCGTCGCCGCTCGGCGACGTGCCATGTCGCCCCGGGGCGACAATCCGGCCGGGCGCGACCGCCGGGCCGGGCGAGGTCCGTACGCTGACCTGCATGGCCACCGAGGATGACGCGCGGCAACGCGGCGGACGCGTCGCGCCGTGGCTCGTTGACGGCGTGCTCGCCATCGCGATGGCGCTCGCGGTCGCGCTCGTCATCGCCGCTGATCCTCGCGATCCCGGCGGCGCGCATCCGGCCGCCTACCTGTTCGCCGCCGGATTCGGTCTGCTGCTGCTGCTTCGGCGTCGCGTGCCGCGGGTCGTCATGGCGCTCACCGTGTTCGGCGTCTTCGTCTACTACGCGTTCCAGCTCACGCCGATCGGCATCGCGCTCCCGGCGGTCGCGGCTGTGTTCGCCTGTGCGGAGGCCGGGCGCACGTGGTTCGCGGTCGCATCGAGCGTCGTGCTCGTTGGGGTCGCCGCGTTCTTCCGGGTGAGCGAGAGCGAGGGGATCCCGTACCTGCTGAGCTACGAGCTGCTCACGAACGTCGCGCTCGTGGTCGCCGCGATCGCGCTCGGCGTCGCAGTCCGGCGAACGCGCGAGGCGCGCGAACAGGCCGAGCGCATCCGTCTGCTCACAGAGGCAGACGAGCGGCGCGCCGCCGAGCGCAGCGTGCAGGCCGAGCGTGTTCGCATCGCGCGCGAGTTGCACGACACGGTCGGCCACAACCTGTCCGTCGTCACCGTGCACACGTCGGTCGCCGCAGAGGCGATCGGCCGCGACGACGACGCGGCGCTCGCCGCACTGGGGCGCGCGCGGGAGGCCGCGAACGCGACGCTGCGCGACGTGCGATCGACCGTCAAGGTGCTGCGAACGCCCGGCGAACCGGCTGTCGAAGGGAACGGCATCGCGAACATCGACGCGCTCATCGCGACGGCCCGCGAGGCCGGACTCGACGCGACGGCCGACCACGACGTGCCCGCGGGCGCGCTCGACGCGGCCATCGACGCGGCCGTCTATCGTATCGTGCAGGAGTCGCTCACGAACGTGATCCGGCACGCCCGAGCGAGCCGAGTCGAGGTGACCGCCGGGCTGCTCGACGGCCGACTGCGGCTCGAGATCAGCGACGACGGGGTCGGCGCGAGCGGAGGCGCGGTCGCGTCGGGCACCGACGAATCGGCGACGCGCGAGGTATCGGCGATGCGCGAGGTATCGGCGATGCGCGAGGTATCGGCGATGCGCGCATCCGGATCAGGAATCGCAGGCATGCGGGAGCGCGCGCACCTGCTCGGCGGCGAGCTGCGGGTTTCGACGCACAGTGGCGGATTTACCGTCACGGCCGACCTGCCTGCGAGACTCGACGCATGATTCGCGTGGCGTTGGTCGACGACCAGGAGCTCGTGCGCACGGGCATGCGCGCGCTCGCCGAGCGCGACGGTGACATCGAGGTCGTCGGCGAGGGCGCGACGGGGCGGCAGGGACTCAGCATCGTTCGCGAGCACGTGCCCGACGTCGTGCTCATGGATATTCGGATGCCCGAGATGGACGGGCTCGAGGCAACCCGCCAGATCGTCGCCGACCCGGCGCTCGCGTCAGTGCGAGTGCTGATCCTCACGACGTTCGACGAG
>JBQDJW010000539.1:0-1233 GCA_052086425.1 Pseudoclavibacter sp.
ACCCAGTTGTTGCCGCGAGACCCGCGGAATCGTCGGGGTGCGCGGCCGCCAGCGTCGCCTGGGCCTCGCGGTCGGCGCCGCGCCACTCGGGTCACCCGCGTCTGCATCGGCCCCCGCCGCATCCGAACCCACGGCGTCGGCGCTTGACGCCTCGGCCCCGCGCGCATCCGGATCACGGGCATCCGGAGCCGCGGCGGGCGACCCCGACTGCCCCGGAACGGGCGCCCCGAGGTAGGTCGTGCCGCCAGCCGCGACAATCGCGGCGCGAGCCTCCCCGTCGTCGTTCGAGCCGTGCCCGACATTCGCTCCGGTACCCGTCGCGATGCCGGTGCCCGCGGCGCCGCCAGTGCCCGCGCCCGCGCCGCCGGTTCTCCCGGTGACCGCTGTGGTGCCGGCCTCCGCGCCTCCGCTGGCATCGCCGAGCGGGATCACCCGCGTCGGCGCGACAGACACCGGGCGGTTCGGCGACTGGGCCCGGGCATCCATCGCCGCGTCTTCGGCGATCGGCTCGAGGTCGACGATCGCCCGTTCGAACTCTCGCGTTTCGTCGAGCCTCGCGAGCTGCAACAGGTCTTCGACGAGACCGCCCATGCGGAGCGCTTCCTTCTCGATGCGATCCATGGCCTGGCCGACCTTCGATGGGTCGTCGAGCGCGCCCATGCGGTACAACTCTGCGTAGCCTCGCACCGTCACCAGGGGGGTGCGCAATTCGTGACTCGCGTCGCCGATGAAGCGGCGCATCCGGCCGATGGTCGCCTGGCGCTCGTCGAGCGCCTCGTCAATGCGACCGAGCATCATGTTGAGCGACCTCGAGAGTCGACCGACCTCGGTGTTCGGCGTCGACTCGGTCAGGCGCTGCGCGTAGTCGCCCGCCGCGAACGACATCGCCGTCGACTCGACGGATCGCAGCGGCTGCAGCGTGGCAGAGACGAGCAGGCGCGTGAGGGCGGCGCCGAAGATGACGACCGTCAGGCCGAAACCGAAGAAGATCGCGAGGAAGGCCGCCATCGTCGAGTTGACGGTTGCGAGCGGCAGGCCGATGACGAGGGTTCCGGTGACCTGGTCGCTCGCGTAGTCGCCCTGGCCCACCACGACGCTGCGCCAACTCGTGCCGAGGCCGTCGCTCATGTCGAACATCGAGTAGTTCGGGGCCTCGTTCGGCTGCCCGGCGGCGAGGAGCCGCTCGAGCGGGGCGAGCGACGGGGCGACCGCGCGCGGCTTCGTTCCCCAGTT
>JBQDJW010000539.1:1250-2917 GCA_052086425.1 Pseudoclavibacter sp.
CGCTGTCGTCGACGATCGCGACGTAATACGGCTGCGGAGCCTGCCGCACGTTGTCGTACGTGAACCGCTGCGTCGTCGGGTCGCCGCCGATCACGCTCACCGGGTCGGCGGCGACGGCCGAAAGCTGCGAATCGAGCTGCGCGACGAGCGTGGGGCGGAGCATGAGCGTCGTGCCGATTCCGGCGACGACGATGCCGAACGTCAGCAGCGCGACGATGACGAGCGTGAGCTTGTTGCGAAGACTCAGCTCGTTCCAGCGAATCGCGCGATACGCCACGAGCGGTTACGCCTTGGCGCCTGGAACCTTCAGCATGTAGCCGAACCCGCGCTTGGTCTGGATGAGCGGCTCGTCGGTGTGCTGGTCGAGCTTGCGGCGCAGGTACGAGATGTACGACTCGACGATGCCGGCATCGCCGTTGAAGTCGTACTCCCAGACGTGGTCGAGGATCTGGGCCTTCGACAGCACGCGGTTGGGGTTGAGCATGAGGTAGCGAAGCAGCTTGAACTCGGTTGGGCTCAACTCGATGGGCTCGTCTGCGAGGAACACCTCGTGCGTGTCCTGATCCATCGTCAGGTCGCCCGCGCGGATGACGGCGTCTTCCTCGGCCGCCATCGTGCGGCGCAGAATCGCCTTGATGCGCGCGACGATCTCGTCGAGCGAGAAGGGCTTCGTGACGTAGTCGTCGCCGCCGGAGTTGAGGCCCTCGATCTTGTCGTCGGTCTCGTCCTTCGCTGTGAGGAAGAGGATCGGCGACGTGAACCCGGAGGCCCGAAGGCGCTTGGTCACACCGAAGCCGTTCATGTCGGGCAGCATCACGTCGAGCACGATCAAGTCCGGCTCTTCTTCGATGACGGCCGAAATGGCGGCAGCGCCATTGCCGACCGTGCGGACCATGAACCCGGCGAACCGCAGCGACGTGCTCAGCAGCTCGCGGATGTTCGGTTCATCGTCGACAACGAGGATCTTCGGTCCACCTTCAGTCATGCCGTTCAGTATGGCGAACTCGGTCTGGATATGCGCTGACGGGCCTCGGCCTGTCGGCGTTCGTCGCGGCCGCGGGTTTTCGTTCGGGCGTACCGTTGTCGCCATGCAGGCCGACAACCCCACCTCCCCGAACGCGCCGCGTCGTCCCGGCTCCGGCTCCGACCGCGGCGACGGCTACGTGCACGGCCACCACGCGAGCGTGCTCGCCTCGCACTCGACCCGTACCGCCGAGAACTCCTGCGCGTACCTCCTCGCGGAGCTGCAGCCGGGCGCGAGCGTGCTCGACGTCGGCTGCGGGCCGGGCAGCATCACCCTCGACCTCGCCGAGCGGGTCGGCGCCGAGGGCCGGGTCACGGGCATCGACGCGGCGGCCACGGCGATCGACGCGGGGCGGGATGCGGCACTCGCGCGGGGCGACGACCGCACCCGTTTCGAGGTCGGTGACGTGTATGCGCTCCAGTACCCCGACGCATCCTTCGACGTCGTGCACGCGCACCAGGTGTTGCAGCACCTCGGCGACCCGGTCGCGGCCCTGCGCGAGATGTCGCGCGTCGCGAAGCCCGGCGGCATCGTCGCCGCGCGCGACGCCGACTACGCGACGATGGCGTGGTACCCCCGCCTGCCGCAGTTGGACCGCTGGATGGAGCTGTACCAGCTGCTCGCCCGCGCGAACGGCGGCGAG
>JBQDJW010000540.1:0-2916 GCA_052086425.1 Pseudoclavibacter sp.
GAACCGGGTGAGCATGATCGCGCGGTCGCGCAGCTCGCGCGCACCGGCAACGCCGAACACGGCGACCTTCGACCCGGTGACGTTCCAGCCGTCGCACTCCACGCACGAGTGGATGCTCGTTCCGTAGAACGCTCGGAGCATCGGCAGCTCCGGCAGGCGCTCGGCGACGCCCGTCGCGAGCACGACCGCCCTGGCCACGACCTCGCGGGCGGGCGTGCCGCGCACGCCCCTGGCCTCGACCCGGAAGCTGCCGCCCTCGCGCGCGATGCGATCGATCTGCGCGAACTGGAGTTCCGCATCCGGGTACGCCTCAACGTTCTCGCGGCCGAGCCGCCGCAGTTCGTTCGGCGCAATGTTGTCGCGCGTGAGGAACCCGTGCGCCTCGAGGGTCGCCGCGTGGCGCGGCCGGTTGCCGTCGAGCAGCAGCGTGCGCCAGCGGAACCTGGCGAGTGTCAGCGCGGCTTGCAGGCCCGCCGGCCCGCCGCCCGCAACGACGACGTCGTATTCGGTGCCGAGCGGATGCTCCATCGGTGCCAGGCCTCAGGCCTCGGCGGCATCCGGCAGGCTCGCCCGCAGTGCGCGCAGCCTGGCGATCGACTCGTCGCGGCCGAGCAGCTCCATCGACTCGAACAACGGCGGCGAGACGCGGCGACCCGAGATCGCAACGCGGAGCGGGCCGAACGCGACGCGGGGCTTGAGCCCGAGGCCGTCGATGAGCGCCGCACGCAGCGACGCTTCGATCGCCGCCGCCTCGAAGTCCGGGGCGTCGGACGACGGGTCGGCATCCGCATCCGCACCGCCGCCGAGGGCCGCGAGCGACGCGTCGAGCACCTTCGCCGCGTCATCTTTCAGGGTCTTCCGCGCGTCGTCCTCGACGACCAGCGCACCGTGCGTGGTGAACAGGAACCCGAGCATCCCGCCCGCCTCGCCGAGCAGGTTCATGCGCTCCTGCACGAGCGGAGCCGCGCGGTTCACGAGCTCCGTATCCTGCGGCTCGGGCGACTCGGGCAGCACGTCGGCTCGCTGCAGGGCGCCGACGAGGCGCTCGGCGAAGTCGGCCGGAGCGAGGGCACGCAAGTGGTCGCCGTTGATCGCCTCGGCCTTCTTGACGTCGAAGCGGGCCGGGTTCGGGTTGACGTCGGCGACGTCGAACGCGGCGGTCAGCTCGTCGAGCGAGAAGATGTCGCGGTCGGGCCCGATCGACCAGCCGAGAAGTGCCAGGTAGTTGAGCAGGCCCTCGGGGATGAACCCGCGGTCGCGGTGATGGAACAGGTTCGACTCGGGGTCGCGCTTCGAGAGCTTCTTGTTGCCCTCGCCCATGACGTATGGCAGGTGTCCGAAGCGCGGGATGAACTCGGCGATGCCGATCTCGATGAGCGCGTGGTAGAGCGCGATCTGGCGGGGAGTCGAGCTGAGCAGGTCTTCGCCGCGCAGCACGTGGGTGATGCCCATGAGCGCGTCGTCGACCGGGTTCACGAGCGTGTAGAGCGGCTTGCCGCCGGGGCGCACCACAACGAAGTCGGGGAACGAGCCCGCCCTGAACGTGATCTCGCCGCGCACGAGGTCGTCGAACGACAGGTCCTCGTCGGGCACGCGCAGGCGCAGCGCCGGCTCGCGCCCCTCGGCCTTGAATGCGTCGCGCTCGGCGTCGGTGAGGTCGCGCTCGAAGTTGTCGTAGCCCATCTTCGGGTCGCGGCCGTTCGCGACGTTGCGCGCCTCGATCTCCTCGCCGGTCGCAAACGACTCGTAGAGGAAACCGGCTTCCTTGAGCTTCTCGATGACGTCCTGGTAGAGGTCACCTCGCTGCGACTGGCGATACGGCACGTGCGGTCCGCCCACGTCGATGCCCTCGCCCCAGTCGAGCCCGAGCCAGCGCATCGCCTCGAGGATCTGTTGGTAGCTCTCCTCTGAGTCGCGCTGCTCGTCGGTGTCTTCGACGCGGAACACGAAGGTTCCACCCGTGTGCTTCGCGTACGCCCAGTTGAACAGGGCCGTGCGAATGAGGCCGACATGAGGGGTGCCGGTCGGCGAAGGGCAGAAGCGGACGCGAACGTCGGCGCCCGTTGCCCGGGTCACGGGGTGCGAGGTAGCAGTCATCGTTCGTGATTCTATCGGCCCTCGCGCTCCCTGAGCTCCGTCGAAGGGATCGGCTCCCGCGGTCTACCGTTGACCGCGACAACCGTTGTTCTTCCCGAAGGGACCCCCATGACGAAGCCAACCCTGCTGTTCGTCCACGGAGCCTGGCACGGCGCCTGGTGCTGGGAGTCGGTCGCGACCCGCCTCACCGAGCGAGGCTGGGACGTCGTCGCGATCGACCTGCCTTCGGTGCACGCGGAGAACAAGGCCGAACTCGGCATGTACGACGACGCGGCGGCCGTCACGTCCGCGATCGAGGCGATCGACGGGCCCGTCGTCGTCGTCGCCCACTCGTACGGCGGTGTGCCGACCACGCAGGGCGCAGACCTGCCGAACGTGCAGCACATCGTCTACATCGCGTCGTTCGCGCTCGACATCGGTCAGTCGCTGTTGGCCGCAGTCGGCGGCGAGCACCCCGACTGGTGGAACATCGACGGCAAACTCGTCACGCCCGGCAACGAGGCACTGCCGCCGAGCGCGATCTTCTTCCACGACGTGCCCGAAGATGTCGCGGCCGACGCGACGGGCAAGCTGAAGTCGATGTCGACGCAGACGGTGAGCGATCCGCTCACGACGGTCGCGTGGAAGGGCCGCCAGACGACGTTCGTGGTGACGCTGCAGGACGCGGCATTCCCCGCCGTGGCGCAGCATGCGCTCGCGTCGGCGATCGGCGCGACGGCGATCGAGGTCGACACGAGCCATTCGCCGTTCATGTCGCAGCCCGAGCGCGTGGTCGAGATCGTCGAACAGGCGGCGTCGGCGTAGAGCGAGGCGTCGGGG
>JBQDJW010000541.1:0-2912 GCA_052086425.1 Pseudoclavibacter sp.
GATTCGGCCACCAGGGCGCCGCGGTTCGCGACGTTCGGTCGATCTTCGGCGATGTCGCCGATTCGACGATCGTGACGTCGTCGAGGAGCGTGCTCGCCGCGGGACCCGACGGCCTGGAGCGCGAGATCGACGCACAGGTGGCGGGGCTGCGAGAGGCATACGTATGACCCCGGTTCCGCCGCCCGTCGACCGGGCGGCCGCCTCCAAAGCAGCCGTCGCCGCGAGGCGCGCTCGGGCCGAGGTGAAGCGCGCGATCACGGCGGGGGAGCGCACGCCGTTGCAGGTGCTCGACGCGAGCGCCGACATCGGCAACGTCGCGGAGCACTCGCTGCGTGTGACGAGCTTCCTCCTCGCGATCCCGCACGTCGGCACGACGAAGATGACGCGCATCCTCGACGAGCTCGCGATCTCGCCGTCGAAACGGCTCGGTGGCCTCGGCGCGAAGCAACGAGAGCGGCTGCGCGCGTTCCTGCTCGAGCGCATGCCGAAGGCATCGCGGAATGCCCCGCGCTTGACGGTGCTCGCCGGCCCGACCGCGGTCGGCAAGGGCACGGTCTCGACGTATGTCAGGGAGCACTACCCCGATGTGCTGCTCTCGGTCTCGGCCACGACGCGCCGGCCGCGTCCAGGCGAAGTCGACGGCGTGAACTATCTGTTCGTCGACCAGAGCGACTTCGACGCGATGGTCGAGCGCGACGAGTTCCTCGAATACGCGACGGTGCACAACTCCCACCGGTACGGAACCCCCCGCCCCCCGATCGAGCGGGCGCTCGCGAGTGGCTCGCCAGTACTGCTCGAGATCGACATTCAGGGAGCCCGTCAGGTCAAGGCACGGATGCCAGAGGCTAGACTGGTGTTTTTGATGCCGCCGAGCTGGGACGAACTCGTCCGACGGCTCACCGGGCGGGGTACCGAATCGGCCGACGAACAGGCCAGGCGCCTCGAGACGGCCGAAGTCGAGCTGGCGGCCAAAGATGAGTTCGACGAGCAGATCGTGAACGACACCGTGCCCGAGGCAGCTCGGCGCCTGGTGGAGCTCATGGGGCTACCGCCC
This sequence comes from Pseudoclavibacter sp., assembly GCA_052086425.1. Taxonomy (GTDB): domain Bacteria; phylum Actinomycetota; class Actinomycetes; order Actinomycetales; family Microbacteriaceae; genus Pseudoclavibacter. Next base: position 1,055 of record JBQDJW010000541.1, read on the forward strand.
GAATCGGCCACGAACCCGCAGGCCACGAAGAAGGAGTCCAAGTGACGGAGAAGAACCCGGGCATCATCGACCCGCCGATCGACGAGCTGCTCACGCGCGTCGATAACAAGTACCAGCTCGTCATCTTCGCGTCGCGACGCGCGCGTCAGATCAACGACTACTACGCCGACCTCCACGAGGGCGCGCTGTACCAGAACGTCGGCCCGCTCGTCGAGTCGAACATCGACGACAAGGCCCTCTCGATCTCGCTGCGCGAGATCAACGAGCAGAAGCTCGTCATGGCCCCCGCTCCCGTGCCGCTCCCGCTCGCGGAAGAGATCGTCGAGGCCGACGACGATGGCGAGCTCACCTTCGACGACGACGCAGCCCCCGCGGCCGAATAGCGGCGCGTCCGTGAGCGAGGTCAGCGGAGCGCGGAGTTCATTCCGCATCGTCGTCGGCATCACGGGCGGCATCGCCGCCTACAAGGCCGTACAAGTCGTCCGCGACCTCGTTCTCGCGGGGCATCACGTCGATGTCGTTCCGACGGAGGCCGCGCTCAGATTCGTCGGGAAGCCGACCCTCGAGGCGATCTCGCGAAACTCCGTGACGAGCGACCTCTTCGACGACGTCGACGAGGTCAGGCACGTCGCGCTCGGGCAGCGGGCCGACGTCATCGCCATCGTGCCGGCGACCGCGAACTCGATCGCGCATCTGGCGAACGGGTTCGCCGAAGACCTGCTCGGCACAACGGTGCTCGCGTCGACGGCCCCGCTCGTGATCGCGCCCGCGATGCACACCGAGATGTGGCAGCACCAGGCGACGCAGAGCAACATCGAGCGCCTCCTCGCGCGCGGCGCGACGCTCGTCGGACCCGGCTCCGGACAGCTCACGGGCACGGACGTCGGACCGGGCCGACTCGCGGAGACCGACGCCGTCGTCTCGGCGATCCTGCACGCCGCGGCGACCGCCGACCGCCATCGCGCGTCGCGCGAGCGCACCCGCGACCTCGCGGGCCGCCGCGTCCTCGTCACTGCGGGCGGCACGCGCGAACCGCTCGACCCCGGTCGCTTTCTCGGCAACCGCTCGAGCGGGCGGCAGGGCGTCGCGATCGCGACGCGCGCCGCCGCACGGGGAGCCGACGTGACCCTGGTCGCCGCGAACCTCGAGGTCGCACCACCCGACGGGATTCGCGTCGTCACGGTGTCGACGGCGGCGCAGATGGCCGAGGCCTGCGCCGAGATCGCGCCGCGCTCCGACGTGATCGTGATGGCGGCTGCCGTCGCCGACTATCGGCCCGAGCGCGTCGCCGACAGCAAGATCAAGAAAGAGAAGATGGGCGACGAACTGACGCTCACCTTCACGAAGAACCCCGACATCCTGCACGACCTCTCGGCGGCACGCGTCCCGGGCCAGGCGATCGTCGGATTCGCAGCCGAGACCGCGGCGAGCGACGAGGAGCTGCTCGAGCTCGGCCGCGCGAAGATCGCCCGCAAGGGCTGCGACTTCTTGGCGGTCAACCGCGTCGGGTGGCACGAGGGATTCCAACGCGCCGAGAACTCGGTGACGATCGTCGCCGCCAACGGCGATGTCGCGGGGCGACACGACGGCGACAAAATGTCGGTGGCCGATGCCATCCTTGACGTCGTCGTCGGCGCAGGGTCTGCGACACCGAGCGAGGAGAAGCTTTGAGCGAACTGCGCAGATTCACGTCAGAGTCGGTCACCGAGGGGCACCCAGACAAGATCTGCGATCAGATCTCAGACAGCATCCTCGATGCGCTCCTGACCCAAGACGCGAATGCGCGAGTCGCGGTCGAGACCATGGTCACGACCGGTCAGGTGCACGTCGCCGGCGAAGTCGCGACGAGCGGCTACGC
>JBQDJW010000542.1:0-1450 GCA_052086425.1 Pseudoclavibacter sp.
CTCGACGAGCTGACCGAGGCCGTGTTCGACCTCGACGATGCTGCCGAGGCGTTCCGCGTGCACTTGAGCGGCGCCTACGCCAAGGTGCTGATCCGCTGCAACGACCTCGACTCGCACGATCCGCCGACCCTCGGCGGCGCGCGATGACCACCCGGTCTGACAGCCCCTTCTACGCGACGATCTCGCAGGACTGGCTCGCCGTGAACGACCAGCTGCTCGAACACATGGAGACGTACCGCACGAGCGCCGAGCTGCCAGGGGAGAACTTCGTCGCGCTCGACCCCGAGCTCGTCGACCGGTCGAACGCCGACGAGTTCGAGCCGGTGCTGTAGGGCGCCGGGTGCTGCGGTCGCGCGGCGGTGATCCGTCGCGCGACCTCACTGCCCCGCGCATCCGACCCGACTGTCACCAGACCCCACCCGAACCGCACTGAAGGGAATCACCACATGGCCAATCGACTCGAGGGCAAGGTCGCGCTCATCACGGGCGGAGCGAGCGGCATCGGCCGCGCGACCGTCGAGAAGTTCATCGCCGAGGGCGCGAACGTCGCGATCGCCGACCTGAACGTCGAGGCGGCGCAGGCGGCCGTCGACGAGATCGCCGCGTCGGCGGGGGAGGGGCGCGCCGTCGCCGTGGGCGTCGACGTGTCGAAGTTCGCCGAGGTCGAGGCGGCCGTCGCGTCGGCCGTCGCCGCGTTCGGCAAGCTCGACGTGATCTTCAACAACGCCGGTATCGCGGGCGGCCGGCCGCTGCTCGAGCACGACCCGGCGGTCGACTACGAGCCCTTGATCAACGTCGACCAGCACGGCGTCTACTACGGCATCCTCGCCGCGGGAAGGCAGTTCCGCGCGCAGGGAGGAGGAGGCGTCATCATCAGCACGTCGTCGGTCTACGGGGAGCAGGGCGCCGAGCTGTCGTTCACGTACAGCGCAGCGAAGGCCGCCGTCATCGCGTTCACGCGCTCGGCCGCGTACGAGCTCGCCGAGTACGGCACGCGCGCCGTCGCGATCACGCCCGGTCGCGTGGCGACGCCGATCATCAACCAGTTCTCGGAGGAGCTGCGCGCGACCTTCGCCGCCGAGCAGCTGCGCGGCAAGCTCACCGAGCCGGCCGAGATCGCGAACGTCGTCGCCTTCCTCGCCTCCGACGAGGCCGACGTCATCAACGGCACGGTCGTGCAGGTCGAAGACGGCTACTCGTCGTTCAAGCAGCGGCTCGACCTGCCGGTGTTCTGATGGTCGGCGAGGCGGGTTCGCGGGCGGGCTCCGGCGAGGGCGAGGGCGACGCGATCTCGCTCGCCTGCCACCTCAACGTGCTCGTCGCGGGCCTCGACGACGCCGAGCTGCTGCCGGCGCTCGCCGCCCTCGCCGAGCACGGCTGCACGGCCGGAGTGCTGCCGCCGGTCCATCCGGCGCGGGCCGACGCGGGCGGGCTGCGGGCGCGGTTCGAC
>JBQDJW010000542.1:1460-2910 GCA_052086425.1 Pseudoclavibacter sp.
GGCGATCCCGATCGCCGGGCAGACCCCCGACGCTGACGTGTCGTCGCCGGCCGCAGAGGTGCGGCGCCGCGGTGCCGACACGCTGCGGGCCATGCTCGACCTCACGGTGCGGCTCGGCGGCGACCAGCTCAACGGCGTGCCGTACGGGCTGTTCGAGGCGCCGGCGGGCCCCGTCGGCGACGACCGGATGCGATGGGCGGCCGACGAGGTGGGTCGCGTCGCCGATGAGGCGGCGGATGCGGGGGTCGTGATGACCTTCGAGGTGCTGAACCGCTACGAAACAGCGGCGATCAACACGGCGGCGCAGGCCATCGCGTTCGTCGAGGCAGCGGGCTCGACGAACCTGCGCGTGCATCTCGACTCGTTCCACCTGGCGGTCGAGGAGCCCGATGCTGCGGGCGCGGTGCGCGCGGCGGCGCCCTTGCTCGGGTATCTCGAGCTCGGCGACTCGGGCAGGGGCGGTTTCGCGGCCGGTGCCGCGCACGTGCGCTCGGTGCTCGCGGCGGCTCTCGATGAGGGGTATCGCGGGCGGGTCGGCGTCGAGGCGTTCTCGCGGTCGATCCTGCCGGAGGCGGCGGCCGACCACCTCAAGATCTGGCGGCGGCCGTTCGACGACGGGGCGGCCCTGTTCGCCGATGCGGCGAGGGTTATCCGGAGCGAGGCAGCGGCCGCGGGTGTTGCGGTGCGGTGACGATCGCCACGTACGTCACTCTCGTCACGCGCGCGACACCCCGGGTGCATAAGCTTCCGTCATTCTCCTCCAGTGACGGAAGGACCGGCAGGTGACCGACGTCGACGTGACCTCTGCGGATCAGGCCAACGCGCATCCCGAACCCCTCGACGCGATGCGCGAGCGCGCGCTGCACGGCGACCGCGTGCGCGACTACCTCGCTCGCGCGGCCTCCGAGCGCGGCATCGCCCGGAGGGAGGTGGCCATCGCACTGGCAGGCGAGGCGACCGATCCGACCGCGCGGGCAGAGCTCATCACCGCGCTGACGCCGCTCGCCCACGATTCGACCTGGGGCGACGACTGGCCGGCGACCGCGCTCGACGTACTGCTCGACGACCGGGTCGCGCCGTGGCTGCGCGCCGCGATCGCGCACGTCGCCGAGGGCGATGCGAGGTGGATCCTGGGCGAGGAGGTCGTCGCAGGCGACCGAGGGCTCGACGCCGGAGCCGACCCAGACGCGGGGGCCGATTCCGACGCGGATGCCGACGACGGGGCAGGAGCGGTGCGATCGCACGCCGAGAGCCAGAAGCTGCACGACCGCTGGCCCGCGGCGGCGCGCGCCGCCCGCGCCGCCGCGCCAGAGCAGGGGTGGCCGGGGCTCGGCGTCGAGCCGACCCGCGAATTCGCCCGGCTGCAGGCGCGCATCGCGCTACCGTCTGCCGCCGAACTCGACTGGCACCGGGCCGCGATTCACGACCCGTCGGTCGGTGAACCCCTGCT
>JBQDJW010000543.1:0-2897 GCA_052086425.1 Pseudoclavibacter sp.
AGGTTGAGGGGGATGTCGACGTGCGCAAACGGGGTCGCGTCGACGACATGACCGGCGAACTCGCCGTTCGTCGTCGCGACGTGGACATCGTCGGCGGCCTGGCGCCAGTCGAGCATCACGGGCTGGTGCGCCGGCGCAGCTTTGGTCGCATCCGCGGGGATTGGCTGCGCGGGTTCTGGAAGTCTCGCCGCAACTGAGTGCGGTCGTACGGTCTTCGGTCGTGCAAGGGGGTCTTCGAGAAAGATCAGTCTTCGTTTCGTTTTGTCGCGACCCCCGCCGCCTTCGGCGCGGGTCGGAGTCTGTGAAGCGCGAGATGTCGCGCTCTGCCTCTCGGGCGACGAACGGCAGCAGAAGTGCGGCCTGTCGCGGACGGCTCGGTCGACCGGGGTTTGAACTCGGTCTCGAGTTGGAATCGTTTGAAGCCTAACGCATGGCTTGGCCATGTGCGCGAGAGATTTTCTGGGCGGGTCGCGGTGGATGCTCCGCACCGCGACATTGCGATGCATCTCTCAGTGCATGCACGAGCACCTCGCCGCTCGCGCGGCGAATTCGAATGTCGCCTGAGACCGTCTCGACGACCGATCGAGCGTCAGCGCACGCACGTACGCACGCACGGCGGCGACGACGGCACGAGAGATCGTCGAGGGTGGGCGGCCGGCTGGAGGCCGGCGTGTCGAGGCTGACCTCGCCGACGCCCACGGCGCAAGCCGCACCCCCGCTCGCGACACCCGAATCGCTCCTCGCCGCATCGCGCGCCGGCGGGCCGTGGTCGCGCGACCTGCGGGTTCATGTCGATCGGCATGCTGTTGGCGACCTTCGCCGCGCTTTCGGGGCGACCCGGTCTTCGCGCTGCGTGTCGCCGCCCTGCTCGACATCGCGGGGGTCGGCAGGGAGCGCGATGTGAGATTTTCGGATGCTCGCGGACCGTTTCTGACCGCGATGCGCGAGAATCTTGAGTCATGTCCGATACGACCGCCCGAGCCCTCGAACTGCTGAACCTGTTGCAGACGCACCGGCACTGGCCGGGGCCGGAACTCGCAGGCCGGCTCGGCGTCACTGAGCGCACGGTGCGGCGCGACGTCGACCGGCTGCGCGAACTCGGCTATCGCATCGAGTCGTCCCCTGGCGCCGCCGGCGGGTATCGCCTCGAGGCGGGAACGGCCGTGCCGCCGCTGCTGCTGACCGACGACGAGGCGATTGCGATGGCGATCGGCCTCCGCATTGCCGCGTCGGGGCGTCTCGTGAGCGGCGCCGAGACGACGCTCACAGCGCTCGCCAAGCTCGAGCAGGTCTTGCCTGGGCCGCTGCGACGCCAGGTGAACGCCCTCGCTGACGCGGTCATGCCCGCGGGAATCAGGTCGGGCGCGGCCGTCTCGAGCGAGGTTCTCGGCGAGCTCGCCCTCGCCTGTCGTGATCGCGAGCGGGTGCGCTTCGCCTACGTCGCCGCCTCCGGCGAGGAGACGCGTCGGCGCGTCGACCCCCACGCACTCGTTCCCGCCGACCGGCACTGGTACCTGCTCGCGTGGGACCTCGACCGCGACGACTGGCGCACGTTCCGCGTCGACCGGCTCGAGGAAGTCGAGCACACGCGCGTGCTGTTCGAGCGGCAGCAGATCACCTCAGAGGAGATCGAGGCGCGCGTGCTCGCGGCACGCGGCTATCGGCGCACCAGTGTCGACGCCCATCTCGTGGTCGACCTGCCGCTCGACGAGCTCACCGAGGTCTTCGGGCCGTACGCCCGCGGTGCGGTCGCCGTCGGCGCGTCGCAGACGCGATGGCCGACCGGCGGGCGCTCCTGGCGCGACGTCATGTACGCCTGCTCGTGGGTGCCAGAGGGTGTCGCGTATCGCATCGAGTTCGCGGGCGAGGCCGGCGATGGGCGTGCGGGCGGCGCGGGTGCGGGCGGCGACGTGAATGCGCGCGGCGGCGCGCCCGAGACGCGCGACGCACCTGCGTCGTCCGGAGCACGGTCGACGCGCGGCGCCGCAGAGGAGCTCGACGAGCCGGCCCGCCTGCGCGAAGCGCTCGACCGGATGCTCCGGGCGACCGAGGCGGCTCGCGCGAGTTCCTGACGCGCCGGGCGCACTGGGTGCCGACCTTCTACTCGGCCGTCGATCCCCGGTCGGGCGCCGGTTCGCGGTCGGTCGTCGGCTCGCCGCGCGTCTCGAGTTCGGCGAGCACCGAGTCGAGCCGTGCCTGGATCTTGTTCCCGATGCGCCGGAACCCGACAAGCCTGGACGCCTCGACGAGCACGCGCTGGCGGTCGTCGGCGTTCGCGGTCGAGCCGTCGCCGCCGCGGTGTCGGGCTCCATCGGCGCTCGCGGCCCCTGTATTCGAACCGGCATCTGCGGCACCGACGCCGACTGCGCCTGCCGCGTCGGCGACGTCGAGGGAATCCACGTCGCCTTCGCCGATCGATTCGCCCCCGCTGGTCGGTACGCGCGCCGGCGCGAACCTCACCTTCTGGGCGTCCGCGGCCAGGCGGAGCGCGTTCGCGAGCTCGACGCGCGAAATCTCCTCGATGACCCGGTCCTTCGTCTCCTGAGTCCGGTGTCGTACGAGCGAGGCCGGGTCGACGCCGGGGGCCCACGCGAAGGCGCCGCCGTCCGACTCGCGACGGCGACACTCCTCGGGAAGGAGGGAGAGCATCCGGGTGACTCGATCCGCCGTGACGCGGCTGAGGCCGAAGCGTCTGCCGACGATGCGCGTGAGGCGCGCCTCGCTGACGACGAGTTCGGTTGCGAGCATGTCGAGGAGCTCGCCGTGCACCGCAGCGGCGTCGTCGAACGCGGTCGAATCGTGCCGCTGCTCCGACGACGCGGGGCGGAACACATGGAACGCGTCGTGCTCGGCGTCGATGCGATCGAGGTCGACCTCGTCGAGATCGTCGTCTGCGT
>JBQDJW010000544.1:0-2897 GCA_052086425.1 Pseudoclavibacter sp.
GAAGCGCGCGATTCTCGACACCTACACCAAGGAGCACTCGGCCGAGTACCAGGCGCAGGCCTGGGTAGACCTGGCACGAAAACTGCACTTCGAGCATCCGGCGCTCGTGGCCGACGCCGCGCGCATCGCGAGCGTCGTCATCCACACGTCGCACCACACGCACGCCGTGATCGGCTCGGGTGCGAACGACCCGCAGAAGTACGACCCGGCGGCGTCGCGCGAAACCCTCGACCACTCGATTCCGTACATCTTCACGGTCGCTCTGCAAGACGGCGGCTGGCATCACGTCGACTCGTACGCGCCCGAGCGGGCCGCCCGGCCCGACACGGTCGAGCTGTGGCAGAAGGTCACGACCGTCGAAGACCCAGAGTGGACGAGGCGCTACCACTCGCTCGACATCGGCGAGAAGGCGTTCGGCGGCGCGATCGTCATCACGCTCGACGATGGGACCGAGATCCGCGACGAGATCGCGGTGGCCGACGCGCATCCGCTCGGGGCGCGGCCGTTCGCGCGCGAGCAGTACGTGCGCAAGTTCCGCCAGCTGGCGGGCGGGGTGCTCGACTCGAGCGAGATCGAGCGGTTCCTCGAAGTGGCCCAGCGGCTGCCGGAGCTGCGTTCGTCGGAGCTCGCCGAGCTGACCATCATCGCGCCGCAGGGGTCGCTTCAGGCCGCCCCAGCCGGATTGTTCTGAGGGGGAGCGACGTGCTGTACGCGACGACGACACCGGCCGAGAAGCGGCGCGCCTTCCGCGAGCGCCTGGCGACGGGCGAGCTGCTGCGGTTCCCGGGCGCCTGGAATCCCCTCTCGGCACGCATGATCGAGCGCAAGGGATTCGACGGCGTCTACATCTCGGGCGCCGTGCTCTCGGCCGACCTCGGGCTGCCAGACATCGGACTCACGACGATGAGCGAGGTCGCGGGCCGCGGGCGCCAGATCGCGCGCATGACCGACCTCCCAGTGATCATCGACGCCGACACGGGCTTCGGCGAGCCCATGAACGTGGCCCGCACGGTGCAGGAGTTCGAGGATGCGGGGCTCGCCGGCCTGCACATCGAAGACCAGGTCAACCCCAAGCGCTGCGGTCACCTCGACGGCAAGGAGGTCGTCGACGCCTCGACGGCGATCAAGCGCGTCCGGGCCGCCGTCGACGCCCGCCGCGACGAGAACTTCCTCGTCATGGCCCGCACCGATATCCGGGCCGTCGAGGGGCTCGACGCCGCGATCGACCGGGCGAAACGGCTCGTCGACGCCGGGGCCGACGCGATCTTCCCCGAGGCGATGCGCACCCTCGACGAGTTCGCCGCCATGCGCGCGGCCGTCGACGTGCCCATGCTCGCCAACATGACCGAGTTCGGCAAGAGCGAGCTCTTCAGCGCGCAACAGCTCGCCGACGTCGGCATGAACCTCGTCATCTGGCCCGTCTCGATGCTGCGCATCGCCATGGGTGCGACCGAGCGCGCCCTCGACCACCTCACCGAGCACGGCCAACTGACCGGGCTGCTCGGCGAGATGCAGCACCGCGCAGACCTCTACGACCTCGTCGACTACGAGGACTACAACCGGTTCGACACCTCCGTGTTCAATTTCACGGTCGAGCGATAGCCTGCGGCAGTCCGCCGACGATCGGCCACATCGACCGGCCACACCGAGTGACGACGCTCGAGTAAGGATGCTCATGAACGATCAGCCCGAAATCTTCAAGGGACTCGCCGGAGTGCCGGTCGACTACACGGCCGTGTCGAAGGTGAACCCCGAGACCAACTCCCTCCTCTACCGCGGCTACCCCGTGCAGGAGCTCGCCGCGAACTGCAGCTTCGAGCAGGTCGCCCTGCTTCTCTGGAACGGCGAGCTGCCGAGCGACGACGAGCTCGCCGAGTTCGTCGCGTTCGAGCGAGCGAACCGCGCGCTGGCGACCAATGTCAAAGACGTGATCGATGCGCTGCCGACCTCGGCGCATCCGATGGACGTCGTGCGCACCGCCGTTTCGGTCATCGGCGCGAACGACCCCGGGGCCGAGGACGCCTCGCCGGAGGCCGACCTCGCGAAGTCGAAGAATCTGTTCGCGGCGCTCCCGGCAGTCGTCGCGTACGACCAACGCCGCCGCCGGGGTGAGGCGATCGTCGACCCGCGCGACGACCTCGACTACTCGCAGAATTTCCTCTGGATGACCTTCGGCGACGAGGCCGCGCCCGAGGTCGTCGACGCCTTCCGCGTCTCGATGGTGCTGTACGCCGAACACTCGTTCAACGCATCGACGTTCACGGCTCGCGTCATCACCTCGACGACGGCCGACCTCTACTCGGCCGTGACGGGCGCGGTCGGCGCCCTCAAGGGCGCCCTGCACGGCGGCGCCAACGAAGCCGTCATGTACACCTTCGCCGAGATCGGCGACGCGTCGAACGTCGTGCCGTGGCTCGACGACGCGCTCGCGGGCAAGAAGAAGATCATGGGCTTCGGCCACCGCGTTTACAAGAACGGCGACTCGCGCGTCCCGACCATGCGTGCCGCCATGGAGCGCATGATCGCGCACTACGGCCGGCACGACATGCTCGAGCTGTACGAAACGCTCGAGCGCGAGTTCGGCGAGCGCAAGGGCATCAAGCCCAACCTCGACTACCCGGCCGGCCCGACTTACCACCTCATGGGCTTCGACACCCCGACGTTCACGCCCCTCTTCGTCGCGTCGCGCGTGACGGGATGGACGGCGCACATCCGCGAGCAGGCCGCCGCGAACGCGCTCATCCGGCCGTTGTCGGTCTACAGCGGTCCCGACGAGCGGCACGTGCCGGGGGCGTAGGGCGGGGTGCGGCGAGCGGGGTTGCGGCGAGCGCGGCGCCCGCCGTCTCGTCCGCCGCGGGCGAACGCCGTCGACGCTGCGACGCATGCGGGCGGATGAT
>JBQDJW010000545.1:0-2896 GCA_052086425.1 Pseudoclavibacter sp.
AGGCCGACCTGCCCGTCGTGCCGATCTACACCAACATCTTCGCGCCGCCGTTGCCGAGCCCGAAGCGGTTCTACGACCTCGGCCGAGCCATCCGCGAGGTCATCGACGCGTACCCGTCCGACAAGCGCATCGCCGCGATCGGCACGGGCCACCTGTCGCTCGAGCTCGGCGGGCCGCGCATGTTCGAGGAGCACGGGCCGGACCCGGAGTGGGACGTGCAGGCGATCGACTGGCTCGCGAACGGCGACATCGAGGCGATCCTCGAGAACGTCACGTGGGAGTCGATGTCGAAATCGGGCAACGCGACGCCCGGGTTCCTCGACCTGATCCTCATGCTCGGCATCGCCGGGCCGGAGAAGGCCGCCTATATCGACGACCTCGACCTGTTCCACACGCGCGAGATGTACATGACCTGGTACCCCGACGGTGACCCGCGACCGGCCTCGGGGCGCACGCACGATCTGCGACGGGAGACCCCAGCGTGAGCAAGTACGCCGTCAACAAGTTCCTCTTCCAAGTCGACCGAGACCCGGAGCTGCTCGCCGTCTACAAGGCCGACCCGGCAGCCATGGTCGAGCGCTGGGAGCGCGACTTCGCGCCATACCTCGGCGCCTGGAACCAGACCGTCGAGCGTTCGACCGTCGTCGCCCTCACGGACGACGAGCGTCGCGCGCTCGTCGAGCACGACTACGTCGCCCTGTTCGAGATGGGCGCTCACTACTTCCTCACGCTGACGATCTTCATCGGCATCTACGAGGAGGACTACCACGCGAAGTCCGGGCCGCTCGCGTTCCAGAAGGAGTACCGCGAGAAGCTCGCGCACTGGATCGGCAAGGACTACCCGTCCGTCGCGCTCTGAGCGAGCGCAGCATCCGCATCATCACCCCCAATTGGAGTCAAGGATGACAACCACGCAAATGCCAACCGACGGGCAGCCGATCGTGCTGCGCGGCGGCACCGTGCTCACGATGGACGACGCGAAGACCGTGCTGACCGGCGGCGACGTGCTCGTGATCGACGGCAAGATCGCCGCGATCGGCCACCAGCTCGACGTGCCGCAAGGCACGGCCGAGATCGACGCCTCCGGGGGCATCGTGATGCCAGGCATGATCGACACGCACCGCCACATGTGGCAGACCGCCATGCGCGCCTACGGCGCCGACTGGACGCTGACGCAGTACTTCGTCTGGTACTACCTCGAGCACGGAAAGGCATTCCGCCCCGAGGACTACTGGGCGGGCAACGCGCTGTCGACCCTCGACGCGATCGAGTCTGGCATCACCGCGACCGTCGACTGGTCGCACGGGCAGCAATCGGTCGAGCACGCCGAGGCCGCGATCGACGCCCTCGTCACGGCGCCCGGCCGCTACGTCATGGGCTTCGGCAACATCTTCGCCGGCCCGTGGGAGTGGACTGCCGACCCGGCCTACCGGGCCCTGTTCGAGAAGTCGATCGACGACTCGCGCCTCGCCGGCGTGCAGCTCGCCTTCGACGTCACGGGCGACCCGGCCTTCCCCGAGAAGGCGGCGTTCGAGGTCGCGCGTGACCTGGGCGTTTCGGTGACCACCCACGCGGGCGTCTGGGGCGCGACGAATGACGACAGCATCCGGCTCATGCACGAGAACGGGTTCATGACGCCAGGCACGGTCTACGTGCACTCGGCGACGCTCGGCGACGACTCGTACCAGCGCATCGCCGCGACCGGCGGCATCGCGTCGCTCTCGACCGAGAGCGAGCAGAGCTGCGGCCAGGGATACCCGCCGTCGCACGCCCTGCGCGAGCACAACATCCCGATCTCGCTGTCGGTCGACACGAGCGTGTGGTTCAGCGCCGACCTGTTCTCGGCCATGCGCACGACGCTCGGCGCCGACCGCTCGTGGGAGCACCTGACCGCCCACAAGACCGGTGACACCGTCACGAACTCCCACCTGCGCGCGCAGCACGTCGTCGAGTGGGCGACTCGCGGCGGCGCGAAGGCGATCGGGCGCGAGAACGATCTCGGCTCGCTCGAAGTCGGCAAGCTCGCCGACATCGTGCTCATCAAGAACGACGCCTCGCCGACCATGACGCCGATCGTGAACCCGTACGGGCACGTCGCGATGCAGGTCGGCCGAGGCGACGTGCACACGGTGCTCGTCGGCGGCGACGTCAAGAAGTTCGAGGGCAAGCTCGTCGCCGGCGACCTCCCGAAGGTGCGTACGGCCATCGAGAACACCGTCGAGCACCTGCGCAGCGAACTCGGGCAGGAGACGTGGGAGTCGGGCATGAACCCCGAGATCCCCGAGCTCCGCATGCTCGACAACCCGTACATGTACACCGACTACCGCTCGGAGTCGACGCACGAGGCGTTCGAGACCCCGGCACCCAGGCCGACCGAGTAGTCCTCGCCTTCAGCAGCGATCGCGCCCCGGGGCTCCGAGACCCCGGGGCGCAGTCGTGACCGAATCGTTGGACGCGCGGCCCGATTTGACGAATGCTCGAGGCCGCGACGTGGTTACCTGTTTCGTGCGTTCCGCTGATCCCCCGGCAGCGGAGCGACGCCGAATACCCGCATCCGGGGGATGATTCGCAGACCGCTCTCGATGACGGGGCGGTGGATCAGGGAGGACCACATGGCGCGGATGTCGGCTTCAGAACGGCGGACGGCGCTCGTCACCGCGACCGTGCGACTCATCGCACGCGAGGGTCTGGCCGCCGCGAGCACGAGGGCGATCGCGGCCGAAGCGGGGATGCCCCTGTCGACGCTGCACTACGTCTTCGAGTCGCGCGAGCAGCTCATCGAGCTCGCGGTGCGCAACATCGCGGCAGATTTCCGGATGCGCCTCGACCTCGACGCGATCGACTTCTCAACCGTCGAGACCGCGATCCGCACCGCGTTCTGGCAGCGCCTCGAGTA
>JBQDJW010000546.1:0-2889 GCA_052086425.1 Pseudoclavibacter sp.
GCATGACCTCGGTGGGCGCCGGGTCGATCATCATCGTGATCCTGCTCATGATGTACCCGGCGCTGAAGGCGTCGCAGGTCGTCGGCACCGACCTCGTGCAGGCGATCCCCCTCGTCGCCGCTGCCTCCCTCGGGCACCTGTTCTTCGGCGACTTCCACCTCGGCCTCACCGTTTCGCTGCTGATCGGAGCGATCCCCGGCGCCTGGCTCGGCGCGCAGGTGTCGGCGCGCGCGCCCGGCGGCCTGATCCGCCGAGCACTCGCCATCCTTCTGCTCGCGTCGGGCCTCAGGCTGCTCGGCGCAGATCTCGTCGTCGTGGTGATCGCCGCGGCTGCTGCCCTGGTCGGTGGGACACTTGCCTGGGAACTGACGAAGCGGAATTACAGGTCAATGTCGGAGGCGCGCGCGGCCAACGCCACCGACGAGCCACCGCTCGGACCGCCGACACCTCCGCCGATATCGTCCCCGGCCCGTGATGAGAAGGAGCCTCCGTGACCGAGTCCCGCGTCCTGACGCCAGACGAGATCGACGTGCTCGAGCTCGCACTCGCCGGGCTGCTGCCCGGCCTGCCGGCGTCGCTGCGCGGCGCGGGCGAGAATGTGCTGCGCCTCGTCGACGCCGAGAACACGCCGCTCGCGCTCCTCGACCCGTCTGGCGCGCTGACGGCACAGCAACCCCTCGCGCCTGCGGTCGGCCCGCTCGCCGACCGCAGCATCCGGCTCGGCACCGCCGACGCACCGCCGCCGGGCGCCACCGCCGTCTGGCTGAGCGAGCCGCTGACGATCGACGAGGAGGAGGCGCTCGTCGCCGAACTCGGCGACGGCGCGACCGGTGCCGTCGGCATCGTCCTGCTCGTGCCGGTCGCGCGACAGCCCCGGCCCGACACCCTCGTGCACCCCGTCGGCCTCCTCGCGTACGCGACGTCGCTGCGGGAGCGTCTTCCCGAGGCCGCGGTTCGCGTCGTCCCGTGGCCCGCATCGTCGGAGATGGCACCGGATGCGTTGGACCAGATTGTGGGCGCGCTCGGCGCGACGAGACGCATCGAGCCGGTCTCACAGCGCTCCTCCGACACCGTCGCGCAGCTCGAACGCCTCGGAGCGGCCTACGCCGACGCCGTGAACCGCCTGTTCTCGCCCGCCGCAGCCCGCTCGATCCTCGCGTCGCGCGCCCACGCGCATCCGCGCGGCCGCGTCATCTTCTTCTCGGGTCTCTCCGGATCGGGCAAATCGACCGTCGCAAAGGCCCTCGCCGCCCGCCTCGAGGCGGAGGGGCGAGCGGTGTCGCTGCTCGACGGCGACGAGGTGCGGCACCACCTCTCGAAGGGGCTCGGCTTCTCGCGAGAGGACCGCGAGGCGAACATCGAGCGCATCGGCTACGTGGCGTCGCTCGTCGCGAAGCACGGCGGTCTCGCGATCGCGGCGCCCATCGCACCCTTCGCATCCGGTCGTGAGACCGCGCGCCGCCTCGCCGAGGAGGCCGGCGCCGATTTCCACCTCGTGTGGGTCAGCACGCCGCTCGAGGTGTGCGAGGCGCGCGACCGCAAGGGGCTCTACGCCAAGGCGCGGGCGGGCGAGATCCCCGACTTCACCGGCATCTCGTCACCCTACGAGCAGCCGGACGACGCCGAGATCGTCATCGACACGTCGCAGCTATCGATCGACGACGCGATCGCGGCCGTCGCGGCCGTCATCGAGTGAGTATGTCGGCCGACTCGACGATGCAGCCGGTGCCGAGCACCGCCGTGCCGCACGACCGGTCGCCGGTGTTCTTCCCGGTCGGCCTCACATCTGCCAACGGGGTCGTCGTGCTCGGCCACGACGGCTACATGTTCGTCAAAGAGGGCACGAACGGCGCCTTCGACCAGTATCGGCACTTCCGGGAACATCCGGACGAAGCCGACGCGATCGTCGAACGGTGGGGTGAACTCTTCGCGGCGCGCGCCGCGCGGCTCGAGCGCATGGGCATCGGCTACTTGCAGACGATCCTGCCCGAGAAATCGTCGGTGCTGCCCGGTCTCGTGCCAGACGAGTTCGACCAGGTCGACGGCGTCGGGCCGCTGCTCGCCGCCCTCAACGCGCGGCACACGGGCACCGACTCCTGGTACATCAATGCCTTTCGGAGCCTGCAGCGATACCCGAGCGCGCATCCGTTCTACCCGCGTACGGGGAGTCACTGGACCCCGGCGGGGGCGCGCGCCTTCGCCAGCCGCATCGTCGAGGCGTTCCGCCCCGGGGTCGCACTGCGCCTCGACCGCGTGCCGCTCGCGACGACGTTCGGCATCGACACCGACCTGGCCAAGCACCTCTTCGACGACCTCACCCCGGTCGAGCTCGCGCCCGCCGCGCGCGAGGCAGACCTTCCGTGGCGCGGCGAGGTGCGCGAAGTCGCGCGCCGACGCACGCCTGGCGGCAGCATCACCGGCGTCGGGTCGATGACCTCGTGGGACGCCCCGAATGCGCCGATCCGCAAGCGGGTGCTCATGTTCGGCGCCTCGTCGATGCAGACGAACCCCATGCCAGACCGGCTGTCGTGGTGGATGCGCGGGGCCTTCGCGCAGACCAGGTTCGTGTGGTCGCCGAGCTTCGATTGGGACATGATCGACGAATACGCGCCGGATGTCGTCATCGGGCAGGGCCTCGAGCGGTTCCTCGTTCGCGTGCCAGAGGAGACCGAGCGTGACAACTGAGGCGGCCCGACTCGCGCGGAGGGGATGAGATGTCGGTACTTGTGGTCATGGCGCACTACGACGTCGATCGCGTCATCCGGGCGCACACCCGCCGCACCATCGAGACCTTCGCGGCAGACGCCGAACGCGTGATCGTCGTGTCGACGACCGGCGCATCCGACGAAGAGATCGCGACGCTGCCGCCGTCGGTGCGGTTCGTGACGC
>JBQDJW010000547.1:0-2881 GCA_052086425.1 Pseudoclavibacter sp.
CCCCGCGCATCCGGTTCGCCGCCCTCCGCATCCGGTTCGCCGCCCCGCCCGTCGAACTGCGCGACCACCGGCAGGAGCCCGTGATGCGTGCCGCGGAAGCCGTGAACGAGGACGATCGTGGCCATCGGGGCCGCCACACACTCGGTGCCGTCGTCACCCGCAGAGGCGGCCTCGTATGTCCAGTAGCGGGTGCGGGCGCCGGCGACGTCGGCCGTGAATTCGGCGACGCGCATCCGCGCGAGCCGCTCGTCGGTGGGATTGTGGATGCGCATCGTGGAAGAGTGTACGAGCACGCGCCACCGGCCGCGCCGGTCGCGGGCAGCAACTCAGCACATCGCCACCCGTCTGTTCCGGAGGTACCCGCATGACCTGGGCCGAGCGCGTCGCCGTCTTCGATCTCGAGACGACGGGCGTCGACCCGGCGACCTCGCGCGTCGTCACCGCCTTCATCGGTCTCATCGACCCCGACGGCGAGCTCGAGCGAGGCACCGATTGGCTCGCAGACCCTGGCGTCGAGATCCCCGAGCAGGCCGCAGCCGTGCACGGCATCACGACCGAGATCGCGCGGGCAGAGGGCGAGCCCGCTCCCAAGGTCATCGCGTCGATTCGCGCGGGCCTCGACTGGATCGCCCGCAACGGCGCGCCCCTCGTCATCTACAACGCGCCATACGACCTCACGCTCTTCGCCGCCGAGTGCGCGCGGCACGGCGTTGAGCCCGTTGCCATGGGCGAGCAGGTCGTCGACCCGCTCGTGATCGACAAGGCCGTCGACAAGTTCCGCCGCGGCAAGCGCACGCTCGTCGACGCGTGCGAGGCGTACGGCGTCGAGCTGCTCGACGCGCACACCGCGGGCGACGACGCGGTCGCGGCCGGTCGGCTCGCGCAGGCGATCGCCGTCAAGTACCCCGAAGAAGTCGGCCTCGTGCCCCTCGCTGACCTGCACCGCGCACAGGTCGCGTGGCACGACGCCCAGGCCGACGATTTCGAGAGCTACATGCGGCGCGAACGCGACCCGTCGTTCACGGCGTCGCGCGGGTGGCCCGCCAGGTAGGCGAGCGCACCCGGTCGCAGCGTCACTCGGCGGGTTCGACGCGGCTGGCGCGATCAGGGTCGGTTCGATCGGCATCGGCATCGGCGCGGCCTGGGCCAGCCACGCCGCCGCGGTCGAGCGGATTCGCGACCTCGTCGGCCGAGAACTTGCCGATCCACCACACGAGCATCGTCAGCACGACGACCCCGATTCCGACCGCGATGAAGATCACGCCGGGCGGAACCACGAGCGAGATCGGCCCGACGACGGCCATCGACAGGGGCATGAACGCGAGCGACACGAAGAAGTCGAGGCTCGACACGCGCCCGAGCATGTGCGTCGGCACGCGCCGCTGCAGCAGCGTTCCCCAGATCACGTTGCCGTAGCCGCCGCCGAGGCCGAGCACGAAGCTCGCCACGATGAACATCCACAGCTCGGTGCCGATGCCGAACACGACGAGCGCGAGGCACGTGAAGCCCCACGTCAGCATCATGTGGGTCAGGTAGCGGCGCGGCATCGGACGCGACGACACGATGAGCGCCCCGAGCGCCGAACCGACGCCCGCGGCGGCCAGCACCGTGCCGAACGACTCGGCGCCGAGCGAGAGATCGCGCAGCACGAACGGCGTGAGCACTTCGAACGGCCCCACGTACAGGAACACGTAGATCACGGCCCACAGCAGCGTCCAACGCAGCCACGGCGTGCGCACCGTGAACTCGACGCCCTCGCGCACGCTCCGCACGGTGTGAGCAAGGCCTTCCGCCAGGCGTCCGCGACCGCGGCCCGTGTCGGCGCCCGACGAGTCGCCGGATGCTTCAGCCGACGGCAGGGGAATCGGTGCCGTGACCGGGGCGTGCGAGGTGACCAGCGCATCCGAGGCCCTCGAAGCCGGGACGGGCGCAATGCCGTCGCCCGCATCGACGTGGCGGGCTGCGGCGTCCGCGTCTGCACCTGCGGCGAGTTCCCTCGCCGCGTCGACGTCTTCCAAGCTGATGCGCTCGTCGACGCGCGGGTGCAGGAACCACATGACCGCGAAGGCGACGAGGTGGCACGCGGCGATCCAGGCGATCGCGTCGCCTGGCGAGAACGCTGCGACGAGCGCGCCCGCAGCGGCAGGCCCCGCGGCGTACTGCAGTACGGGGCGACCGGCGCCCTCGATACCGTTGGCGGCCAGCAGGTCGTCGGCCGGCAGGATGCGGGGCAGGATCGCCGAGTAGGCGGGGAAGAAGAACCCGGTCGCGACGCCGAGCAGGGCGCCGGCGACCGCCAGGTGCCACACCTCGACCGCGCCGATCGAGCTCAGGGCGGCGACGCCGCCGACTGCGACGACGTTCACGCCCTCGACCGTGCGCAGGATCGCGCGCCGCGGCAGGAGGTCGGCCGCGACGCCGCCGAAAATGGCGGTCGCGATGATGCCGATCGAGGTCGCCGTGCCCACGAGCGAGAGCTCGAGCGGGCTGCCTCCGAGCTCGATGACCTCGTAGACCATCGCGACGGCCCACATGCCGGCCCCGACGAGCGACGCGACCATCGCGAGCGCGAGCACGACGTAGTCGCGCGATGCGAACGGGCGCAGTGGGCGCGGCAGCCGGGCTCGCAGGCGCTCGGTGCGCTGAGCTTGGGAGCGCGAGGGCGCGACCGACGCCGCCCGCTTCCGGGCACGTGCGCGATGACGGCGGGATCGAGCGTCGCGTTCGGGCGACGAAGAGCGGGGTGCCATGTGCGGCCTTCGAAACGGGCCGCGCAGGCGGCCGAACGGATATGACGAAAGCGGTGGCGCATACGGTGCTGATCACGATCGATGTGATCGAGGGTTCAACCGGATTCGCCACCGCAACGGCAGCAAACCCA
>JBQDJW010000548.1:0-2865 GCA_052086425.1 Pseudoclavibacter sp.
GCGCGCCGCAGATCCGGCCGACCGCGAGCGCTCCGCGCATCCGGCCCCGGGCGCGCACCCAGCGCATCCGGACGCACCCTCCCTCCCCGCGCATCCGGACTCACCGACGCACCCCACGCATCCGGACCCCGACGCGTTCACCCGCGCGGCCGCGCGCCTGCGCGTCACGCCGTTCATGCTGGTGCACGCCGCGACGGCGCTCGCGCTGCAGCGCGCCGGCGCCGGCGACGACCTCGTGCTGGCGTCGCCGGTCGCCGACCGATCGGTCGCGGGGTCGGAGGCGCTCGTCGACTGCTTGACCAACACGGTCGCCGTTCGGCAGCGCGGCGTGGGGCGCGGCACGATCGCCGACGCGCTCGGCGCGGCCTGCGAGGCCGTGCTCGACGCGCTCGAGCGCCAGTCGACGTCGTTCGACGAGGTACAACGTGCGCTCGGCGGCGCCCCGCTCAGCGACGTGCTCGTCGGCGCGTATCACCTCGATCGCGCGACCGTCTCGCACGGCGGGATGCGCTGCGACTCGCGTCCCGTCGCGACGGCGAACGCGAAGGCGGCGCTCACGCCGACGCTCGTCATCGGCCCGGACGGCGCGAGGGTGCTCATGGAGTACGACCGCGCCGCCTTCACCGCGGAGCGCGCCGGCGCCATCGCCACGGCCATCGCGCGACTCATCGCCGAGCTCGTGACGCGCGACCCGCAGACCCCGGTCGCGGCGCTTGAGCTCACGACGCCCGCCGAGCGCGAACGCCTGCTCGGGCCGGCAGCCGGCGAGGCGCACGACCTGCCGATCGAACCGTTCGGCGCGCACTTCCTCAGGGCTGCCGAGATCTCCTCCGACCGGCCCGCCGTCACGGTGCGCGGCCGCACGCTCTCGTACCGCGAGGTCGCCGAGCGCTCGCTCGCGGTCGCCCGCAGCATCCGCGATGCCGGCGTCGGCCCGGGCGAGGTCGTCGCCGTGTTCACCGACCGCGGGCTCGACATGATCACCACGCACGTCGGCACCCTGCTCAGCGGCGCCGCCTACCTCGCAGTCGACCCGGCGTCGCCCGCCGACCGCATCGCGGCCCTGTTCGCGGCGCTGCCGCCGGCGCTCGTCATCACGAGCGGGTGCGAGCCCGCGCTGCCCGGCGGCCTCGAGGCGCCCGTCGTGCGGCGCGGCGGCCAGCCGAATGCGTCGCATCCGGATGCTGCACAACCGGATGCGGTGGAACCGGATGCCGTGGAACCGGATGCCGCCCGGCCCGATGCGGTCGGATGCTCCCGCGGGGATTCGCTCGCGGACGTGCACGCCGACATCGCGGCCGAGTCGGCGAACCTGCCGGTCGATTCGCTCGCCTACGTCATCTTCACGTCGGGCACGACGGGCACGCCGAAACCGGTCGGCGTCAGCCACCGCGGCATCTCGAAGCTCATCGCGACGCAGCGGCTCCGGCTCGGCAGCGCCGGCGGCAAGCGAGTGCTGTCGTTCGCGACTCCGACGTTCGACGCCGCCTTCTGGCAACTGTGCGGAACGCTCTGCGACGGCGGCGAGCTCGTCGTCATGCCCGACGAGTGCCGGCTGCCAGGCCCGGCGTTCGTCGAGTTCATCGAACGCGAACGCATCGACGTCGTCTCGGTGCCGCCGAGCGTGCTCGGGGCCCTGCCGCCCGAGGCGACCCTGCCGGCGCGCGCGCAACTCATCGTCGGCGCGGAGCGGCTGCCGGCCTCGCTGGTGCGTCGGTGGGCGCCGCGGCACGCGCTCGTCAACGCGTACGGCCCGAGCGAGGCGACCGTGAACACGACGCTGCATCGCTGCGCTCCCGACGAGACCGAGCCCGTGCCGATCGGGCAGATCGATCCGGGCGCGCGCGGCTACGTCGTCGACACCGCCCTGCGGCTGTGCCCGGACGAGTTCCCCGGCGAACTCCTCATCGGCGGCGACGGGGTGGCCCTCGGCTATCTCGGCGACCCCGCGAAGACGGCCGGGAGGTTCATCGCCGACCCGTTCTCGTCAGGGCGGCGGTGCTACCGCTCGGGCGACCGCGTCGCGCGGCGGGCCGCGGCGCCCGGCTCCGCCGGCGAGCTGGTGTTCATCGGACGCGACGACGACCAGGTCAAAGTGCGAGGGTTCCGAGTCGAGCCCGGAGAGATCGCGGCTGCGCTCGAGTCGCTGCCAGGCGTACTGCAGGCCGCCGTGGTCGTGCGGACGAGCGCGTCCGGACACCAGCAACTCGTCGGTTACGTCGTGCCGAGTTCGGTGCCGGATCCGGTGGGCGGCACCGGTGCGGTTCTTCACCGAGCGACTGGCGTCGCCGCGGTCAGCGGGGCCGTCGACGAAGCCGGGATTCGCGCCTCGCTCCGAGGCAGGCTTTCCGCGCACCTCGTGCCAGACCGCGTCGTCGTGATCGATTCGATTCCGCGGACATCGTCGGGCAAGTTGGACCGTCGAGCCCTGCCCGATCCGACCGCGACGAATGCCGACGGTCGCGACGCGCCCCTTCCGAGCGCCGGGCTCCCGGGCGACGATGTCGCGGTGTCGTCCGAGAGCGAAGGGAACGCCGCCGGCAGTACCGCGACTGCCGACCCCGATGTCCGCGTGATCTGCGATGCATTCGCGACCGCGCTCCGCGTGACCGACGTGCATCCCGACGACGATTTCTTCGCCCTCGGGGGCAGTTCGCTCGTCGCCGCCACACTTCTGCGCGACATCGCCGGGCGCACCGGGCGCGCGCCGACCTTCGCCGAGCTGCTCGCCTCGCCGACGCCACGCTCGCTCGCGGGCGCCGTTCCGCGCAACGACCCCCTCGACGTGCGCCTCAGCCTGCGCTCGGCGCCGGCGCGCGACGCGCCCGTGCACCTCGTGGGCTGGTCGTTCGGGGGCGCCGCCGC
>JBQDJW010000549.1:0-2857 GCA_052086425.1 Pseudoclavibacter sp.
GTGCTGCGGCTCGACGAGATGCCGAAGCCGGCCGACGCGGCCGACGCGCTCGCGCTCGCGATCTGCTCCGCCTGGAAGACGCCGGTCGCCGATGCCGCGAATCAGGTCGCGGCGGCCGGGCGCGTGGGGTCGCGCGCCGGCGCAGCACCCGGGGGAGCGCTGACCCCGGCGCAGCGCGCATGGGCCGAGGCGGAGCGCCGCACTCGCGGACGATAGGCACGCATCCCGGCGGCGGGTGTTGCTGCTCCGCAATGTCGGCGCGACACCCTAGGGTGACGGGGTGATCGCCTCTCTTCGCGGCACGGTGCTCGCTCTCGGCGCGCAACACGTGCACCTCGACGTCCAGGGCGTGGGCTACAAGGTCCACGTCACGCCGACGCACGCCCTCGAGTTGCGCTCGGGCGACGACGTTCGTGTGGTGACGCACCTGGCGGTCCGCGAAGACGCCTGGACCCTGTTCGGTTTCCGCGACGACGACGAGCTCGAGGTGTTCGAGCACCTCATCTCGGTGTCGGGCGTCGGGCCCAAGTCGGCCCTCGGCGTGCTCGCCCAGATGTCGCCAGACCAGGTCGCACGCGCGGTCATCGACGAAGACGTGCGCGCCTTCAAGCGCGTGAGCGGCATCGGCCCGAAAAGCGCAGGCCTCATCATCGTTTCCCTCTCCGGCAAGCTCGCCGCGCCCACGTCGTCGGGCGATGGGTCGGATGCTCCTGCCGCGGCCGCAGAGCCAAGCCAGGCCGGTCTCGCGCCCGGCATGCGCTCCGACGTCGTCGAGGCGCTTGTCGGGCTCGGCTACGCCGAGAAAGTCGCCGGTCCAGCCGTCGACGACGCGGCCACGGCGCTCTCCTCCGACGTGGGCGACGGCTCGGGCGAGTCAGCCGACCACGCGCTCGATGTCGCGACGCTGTTGCGGGCGGCCCTCCGCATCCTTTCCGCACCGAAGGGGCGCCGATGACCGACGCCGGTGCGGCAACGCCAGAGGAGCGCGAGCGCAGAACGGTCGCAGATTCCGAGTCGGCCGCCGAGCTCGCGTTCGAGGGGGCGCTGCGGCCCTCGTCGCTCGGCGAATTCGTCGGGCAGGCGAAGGTTCGCTCACAACTCGACCTGCTGCTGAGAGCGGCCGCCCTGCAGCAGCGTGCACCCGACCACATCCTGATGGCCGGGCCGCCTGGCCTCGGCAAGACGACGCTCGCGCTCATCGTCGCGGAGGAGACGGGCAATCCCATCCGCCTCACGAGCGGCCCAGCCCTGCAGCACGCTGGAGACCTCGCGAGTGTGCTCTCGAGCCTCGTGCCGGGCGAGATCCTCTTCATCGACGAGATCCACCGGATGGCGCGCACGGCCGAAGAGATGCTGTACCTCGCCATGGAGGATTTCCGGATCGACATCATGGTGGGGAAGGGCGCTGGCGCCACGAGCGTGCCGCTCGAACTCGCGGCGTTCACGGTTGTGGGCGCGACGACCCGGTCCGGACTCCTGCCGACGCCCCTGCGTGACAGATTCGGCTTCACCGCCCACCTCGAGTTCTACGCCGACGACGAACTCGAGCAGGTCGTAGCCCGTGCGGCCACGCTGCTCGGCCTCGACATCGCGCCTGACGCTGTTCGCGAGATCGCAACGCGATCGCGTGGCACGCCGCGAATCGCCAACCGTCTATTGCGACGCGTCCGAGACGTGGCACTGGTGCGCGACACGCCCGCCGACCTCCCTGCCGTGCAGAACGCCCTCCATATTTATGACGTCGACGAGCTCGGGCTCGACCGCCTCGACCGCGCGGTGCTCGACGCGCTGATCACCCGCTTCGAGGGCGGCCCCGTCGGCATCCGCACCCTCGCCGTCACGGTGGGGGAGGAGGCCGAGACCGTTGAAGCCGTCGTCGAGCCGTTCCTCGTGCGGACTGGCCTCATCGCTCGCACGCAGCGCGGTCGAATCGCCACGGCGACGGCCTACGCCCACCTCGGCTACGCTCGACGCAACCCCGCCACCGGCGACGACATGCCGCACGAGGGCGTGTGACCGTCGGGGTGCGCAGGCCGGAGCACGCCAGCATGCGTATACTCGGCGTGTTTGCCGTTCGCCGGGGTGGCACTCACTCCTCAGCCGGCTATCGAAAGGTTTCGTCGATGGACCCCATGCTCCTGATCCCCCTGCTGCTGATCGTGGCGATGCTCATCTTCATGTGGCGCGGCAACAAGAAGCGGGCCGCACAGCAGAACACCCTGAAAGAGCAGATGGTGGTCGGCGCCGATGTCATGACGCAGGCCGGCATCTACGGCACGATCATCGACCTTGATCCTGAGAACAACGTCACGACGCTCGAGACCTCGCCAGGAGTGACCCTGCGGGTGCACCCTGCAACGGTCATCAATGTCATCAGCCCGACGGTGCCCGACGACGCGTCGGCGCTCGCGGACGACGAGCTGCCCGAACCCGCCGACCAGGCCGACGAGTCCGATGTCGAGGAGCTCGACGAGTACGACGAGGTCGAGGACGACTCGGACGAGGACGACTCGGACGAGGACGTCTACGACGACGAGGACTCCGACGGCATCGACGATGAAGAGCCCGAGGTCGACGAGGAGTCGCACGACGACGAAGCCCTCGTCGACGAGGCCGACCAGGACGACGAGGGCGACCCGGCCACTGCCGATGGGTCGCCCCGCCGTGGGCCGCTCGGTCAGTACCGCGACCGCGACAACGGCTCGACGACGGCGTAACCACTCACCCAATCTGCCCTCAGGGCGAAAGGCAAAACCGCGTTGGCGAAGTCCGCATCGAAAGGGACGCAGCGGAGGTACGGCACAAGCGCCGCAACCAAAGCAGGGCGTACCCTCACCTGGCTGCTCATTCTCATTCT
>JBQDJW010000550.1:0-2853 GCA_052086425.1 Pseudoclavibacter sp.
TGGCTGGACAGTGTCGGTGGACTCCACGATCGCCCGTGCGCACCAGCACGCCACCAACGTCACGCGTCTCACAGGGGGCTGGATCGAATTACACGAATCCGGCCATCGAGCCGCCTGATCACGCGATCGGACGCTCTCGCGGCGGACTGTCGACGAAGATCCACCAGCTTGTCGACGACCACGGACTCCCACTGGTGATCGCCGTCGCCCCCGGCCAATCCGGAGACGCACCCGCATTGCTGCCCCTGCTTGGCAGGCTCCGCGTCGCGCGCCCGGTCGGGCGTCCCCGCACTCGTCCTGACGCGGTCCGTGGTGACAAGGCGTACTCGTCGCGCGCGATCCGCGCGCATCTGCGCGACCGCGGCATCCACGCCGTGATCCCGCAGCCGCGCGATCAGCAGGCACATCGGAAACGACGCGGGTCGCGCGGCGGGCGACCACCGGGGTTCGACGCAGTCGACGACAAGGGACGCAACGTCGTCGAACGCCGGTTCTGCGATGTGAAGCAATGGCGCAGACTCGCGACTCGCTACGACAAGCTCGCCATCGTGTTCCGTGCCGCGGTGGTGCTCAACGCAGTGATCGCCTGGAGCCAACAATGTTTACGAGACACGCCCTTGTCCCAGAGCCGATTCTCGACCAATACACAAAACCCCCGATCAGATACCTGACCAGGGGTTCTCGCTCCCCGAGTTGGACTCGAACCAACAACCTGCCGGTTAACAGCCGGCTGCTCTGCCAATTGAGCTATCGGGGAATGCTGCGTTGGCAACCCAGACACTGTAGCAAAGCCGCGGGGCGCCGGCGAAATCGCGTGCGCTCCGGGCGCGGCGCACAGGGCAAGGCGACTCGCCGTGGTCCCGCAACGCACCCGCTACGCGACCGTCGACTCCCCGACTGCCGCATCCGGTGCCTCGATCGCGCGCTTGCGCCGCGTCATGACGCGCTCGACGACGAGCATCGCGGCGACGATCGCCGCGCCGAGGACGAACCACAGGAGCACCGACACCACGTCGCCGCTCGGGATGTTGAGCGTGCGGTCCTCGTCCTGCCACGGCCACAGGGCCCGCAGGGACCCGGCCATGACACCCGTCATGACGGCGAGCGTTCCGCGGTGGTGATGGTGCAGCAGCCACCGCAGCCCCTGCACGAAGAGCGCGAGCCCGACGATCATGCCCGCGAACATGACGCCGAGGTACACGAGGTCGCGGTCGTTGACGGCCGCAAGGGTGGGCTCGTACACGCCGATGACGAGCAGCACGAACGACCCGCTGAGACCCGGCAGGACGAGGGCGCAGATCGCCAGCGCGCCCGAGACCGCGACGAGCGGCAGCGGCGGGTTGTCGGCGACGGACGGTGCCAGGCCGGAGATGGCGAACCCCGCGGCCGCCGCCGCGAGTGCGAAGATCCAGTGGTGCACGCGCCACGGCCAGCCGACCATGCGGGCCGGCACGAAGAGCGCGACCACGATGAGCCCCGCGAAGAGGGCGCGCGACTCGACCGGGTACTCGTCGACCAGCGGTGCCACGAGCCGAGCGGCGGCAAGCAGCGCCGCGAGCATTCCGATCGCGACAGGGATGACGAGCTTCCATTCGACGGCCCTGAAATGGGCCGCGGATGCGCGGACGCCCCGGCCGCGAGGAACATCGAGAACGAAGCGGACGATGCCCCGCAGGAACTCGCTGATCGCGTCGATCAGCCGCTCGTACAGCCCGACGATGAGGGCGACGGTGCCGCCGCTCACACCTGGGATGATTTCGACGACCCCGATGAGCGCTCCGCGGACGAGGTTGAGCAGGACGCGCAGCAGCTTCATGCGCCGCCTTTCACTTGAAGGATCAGTAGCCGAGCAAAGGGTCGGCGACGCCGACGAATCGACCGGTCGACAGGAACGCCTCGACGTTCTCGCGACACCGCTCGAGGAAGAGCGGTTTGATCATGTCTGGCGTGTCCGCCGTGTGCGGCGTGACGATCGCGCGATCGTGAGAAAAGAGCGGATGTGCCTCTGGCAGCGGCTCTGGCGACGTCACGTCGACGCCGGCGCCGAAAATGGCCTCCTCGTCGAGGGCGCGGACGAGAGCGTCGGTGTCGACGAGCGGACCGCGCGCGATGTTGACGAGCACCGCGGTCGGCTTCATCGCCTCGAACTCGGCTGCACCGATGATGTGGCGGGTCTCACCAGTCGCGGCTGCGGCGAGCATGATGACGTCCGCATCTGGAATCGCCGCCCGGAATCCGTCGGCGTCGACCGTGCGGTCGGCGCCGGGAACCGGCTCGTCGGCGCGGCGGCGACCGACCGTGATCGTCGTGCCGAATGGACGGACGAGGTCGATGAACTCGAGGCAGATGCCGCCGGCGCCGAGGATCAGCACATTGGCGCCGTACAGCGACAAGCCCGACTTGCGGCCCCACGAGGCGGCGCGCACGCGCACCGGCAGCTGCCGCAGCAGGCCGAGGGTGAGCGTGAGGGCGTGCTCGGCGACGGGCTGCGCGAACGCACCCTTGGCGGAGGTGAAGAAGACGCCGCGTTCGGCGTGCGGGCGGAGACGCTCGGCGAAGTGATCGATCCCGGCGAACGGCAACTGCACCCACGAAATCTCGGGGAACTGCTCAAGCGCGGCGATGAGCCCGCCCACGTCGCTCGAGGACGTGTAGATGAGCCCGCGAGTTTCGTCGCCGAGCGGCACGATCGTGGCGCCCGACGCCTCCAGCACGGCTTCCCCGCCCGCGAGACCGCGCTCGGCCGGCAGGATCGTGACGCCGCCGGTGACCGGGCGGCGCTCGTCTGGCACGACTTCGGCCTCGACGGCCGTGCGCGAGCTGTGGTGAAACTCGGGTGCGGTGATCTGTTGC
>JBQDJW010000551.1:0-2848 GCA_052086425.1 Pseudoclavibacter sp.
CAATGCGATCTTCGTCGAGGCCGCGTCGGCTGGCAGCCTCATGTTCTACGGCGCGGGCGCCGGCGGAGTCGAGACCTCGTCCGCCGTCCTCGGCGACGTCGTATCGGCGGCCCGGCGTCGCATCTCGGGCGGCCCGGGGCTGCGCGAGTCGATTCACGCCGACGTCGCGATCGCCGACATGGGCGACATCGTGACGCAGTATCACATCTCGCTCGACGTGAGCGACCAGGTCGGCGTGCTCGCCGGAATCGCGCGGGTCTTCAGCGACCAGGGCGTCAGCGTTCTTCAGATCCAGCAGGGCATCCCCGACGACGCCAAGTCGGCTGCCAGCGCGGCCGACCTGCAGGCGGCCGGCGACGACGAGGCAGACGACACGAGCGCTACCCTGGTGATCGGAACGCACCGGGCGACCGAGCGGTCGCTTCGGGCCGTCGTCGAGGCGCTCGAGTCGCTCGACGCCGTGCAGCACGTCAAGGGCGTGCTGCGCGTCGAGAGCGCCGTCTAGCGCGCGACGCACCAGGTTCACATTCTTGAAGGCATTCGAAAGGCTGGCGATGGCTCATCAGTGGCGCGGTGTTATCCGCGAATATGCGGAGTGGCTCGATGTCACGGAGGCGACCCCCGTCGTCACGCTCGGCGAGGGCGGCACGCCGCTGATCCCGGCACCCGCGCTGAACGCGCGAACGGGCGCTGACGTGTGGGTCAAGTTCGAGGGGATGAACCCGACAGGGTCGTTCAAGGACCGTGGCATGACGATGGCGGTATCCAAGGCCGTCGAGCATGGCGCGAAGGTCGTCGTGTGCGCCTCGACGGGCAACACATCGGCCTCGGCGGCCGCCTACGCGACCCACGCCGGGATCGGCGCGGCCGTGCTGGTGCCGGAGGGCAAGATCGCGATGGGCAAGCTCTCGCAGGCCATCGCCCACAATGCGCAGCTGCTGCAGGTCGACGGGAACTTCGACGATTGCCTCAACATCGCGCGCGAGCTCGCGGAGCGGTACCCCGTTCACCTCGTGAACTCCGTCAACAACGACCGCATCGAGGGGCAGAAGACCGCTTCGTTCGAGGTCGTCGACGTGCTCGGCGACGCACCGGACTTCCACTACATCCCCGTTGGCAACGCGGGCAACTACACCGCCTACACACGTGGCTACCGCGAATACGCCGAGGCGGGCAAGTCGACGAAGCTTCCGCGGATGTTCGGCTTCCAGGCGGCGGGATCCGCCCCGATCGTGCGCGGCGAAGTCGTCACGCAGCCCGACACGATCGCGTCGGCGATCCGCATCGGCAACCCCGCGTCGTGGCGTCTCGCGCTCGAGGCGCGCGACGAGACGGGCGGATACTTCGGCGCCATCAGCGACGAGAAGATCCTCGAGGCGCACCGCATCCTCTCGAGCGAGGTCGGTGTGTTCGTCGAGCCCGCGTCGGCGATCTCGGTCGCCGGCCTGCTCGAGCGCGCCGAGGCCGGTCAGGTTCCGGCCGGCGCGAAGATCGTGCTGACCGTGACCGGTCACGGGCTGAAAGACCCGCAGTGGGCTCTCAAGACGGCCGACGGCGACGACGTGCGTCCAACTGTCGTCCCCGTCGACGTCGACGAGGTCGCCGGCACACTCGGCCTCAGCGCATGATCGAGGTCCAGCAGGGGCGTCGCGTCCACGTGCGTGTGCCCGCGACGAGCGCGAACCTCGGGCCAGGGTTCGACACCCTCGGGCTCGCCCTCGCCATTTACGACGAGGTCGAGGTCGAGGCCGCGCCGGCCGGCGTCCTCGAGGTCTCGGTCGAGGGCGTCGGCGAGGGCGTCGTGCCCCTCGACGAGTCGCATCTCGTCGTCTCGTCGATCACGTCGACCCTCGAGCGGTTCGGAGCCCGGGTGCCCGGTCTCCGCCTGAGGGCCCGCAACAGCATCCCGCACGGTCGTGGTCTCGGCTCGTCCGGCGCCGCGATCGTTGCCGGAGTCATCGCGGCGGCCGGGCTCATGAGCCCCCAGCGCGAACTGACGCCCGAGGAACTCCTGACGGCGGCGAGCGAGATCGAGGGGCACCCGGACAACGTCGCGCCCTGCCTGTTCGGCGGATTGACGATCGCATGGGTCACGCTCGGGGGAGTGCCGCGATCGAAGCAGCTGCTCGTCGCCCGCGGCGTCGCGCCGATCGTGCTCATCCCGGAAGAGACGATGTCGACCAAGCTGGCGCGCAGCCTTCAGCCCGACTCGGTGCCGCACGCCGACGCGATCTTCAACGTGTCGCGCTCGGCGCTGCTGATCGCTGCGCTCGCTCAGAGCCCCGAGCTACTGCTGGAGGCCACCGAGGACCGCTTGCACCAGAGCTATCGAGCGACGGCCATGCCGCAGACGGCGAACCTCATCGGTGCTCTGCGCGACGAGGGTCTCGCGGCCGTCGTCTCGGGCGCTGGGCCGAGCATCCTCGTACTCTGCGACGGGCCAGAACAGCGGCTCCGCGTCGCCGAACTCGCGGCGTCGAGCGACGGCGGAACCTGGGAAGTCACCATGCCGGCCGTCGATGTGCTCGGTGCTACAGTTGAAGCGAGCGAGGCCGAGACAGGTTCCCTGTCGGCGTAGCCGCCAGCCGCGCTCAGCATTCCCGGTGCTCGCCCTCCAGCGTGTCGCTTCGCCCCGCACGATCTTGTGCGAGCGCGTCGGCACGCGGTGCTCTTGGCAGCACCCACGCCTCACGCCCGTCCGGCGGGCGAGACAAGGATTTCGAACCTCATGACTGACGCCAACGGCGACGCCTCGCAGGTGGATCTCACCGCGATGCGCGTTGCAGACCTGCAAGCCCTCGCCTCCAAGATGGGCATCCGCGGTGCCGCGCGACTCCGAAAGGGCGAG